>NZ_JBHVYI010000083.1:0-37478 GCF_042880975.1 Streptomyces sp. NPDC058289 | reverse complement strand
GGTCCGGTGCGTGCTCTCGGCGCGCCGGGCGGAAGCCTGCGTACCGGACGTACTTGGCTTTCGCCCGGTGCGGCGAGAGCGCGTGCCAGACGCCGCGAGGCAGAAGGGAGTTTGACGACAGGCCCTAGCCGCGCTGGGGGCGGGCCGCCCGGGCCACCGCCACCACCGCCTTCTCCAGTGCGTACTCGGGATCGTCGCCCCCGCCCTTGACCCCCGCGTCCGCCGCGGCCACCGCGCGCAGCGCGTCCGCGACACCGTCCGCCGACCACCCCCGCATCTGCTGCCGGACCCGGTCGATCTTCCACGGCGGCATGCCGAGGTCACGCGCGAGGTCCCCGGGGCGGGCACCTCGCGGGGCCGAGGCCAGCTTTCCGATCGCCCGTACCGCCTGGGCCAGCGCGCTGGTGATCAGGACCGGAGCCACCCCGGTGGACAGGGACCAGCGCAGGGCCTCCAGGGCCTCCGCGGCGCGCCCCTCCACCGCCCGGTCGGCGACCGTGAAGCTCGAGGCCTCGGCGCGGCCGGTGTAGTAGCGGCCGACCACGGCCTCGTCGATCGTGCCCTCGACGTCCGCGCACAGCTGCGCCGCCGCGCTCGCCAGCTCCCGCAGGTCGCTGCCGATCGCGTCGACCAGCGTCTGGCAGGCCTCGGGCGTGGCCGAACGGCCCAGCGTCCGGAACTCTCCCCGTACGAACGCCATCCGGTCCGCCGGCTTCGTCATCTTCGGGCAGGCGATCTCGCGGGCACCCGCCTTGCGCGCGGCGTCCAGCAGGCCCTTGCCCTTGACGCCGCCCGCATGCAGGAGGACGAGGGCGATCTCCTCGAACGGCGCGGCGAGGTACGCCTTGACCTCCTTGACCGTGTCGGCCGAGAGGTCCTGCGCATTGCGCACGACGAGCACCTTGCGCTCCGAGAAGAGCGAGGGGCTGGTCAACTCGGCCAGGGTGCCGGGCTGGAGCTGTTCGGAGGCGAGGTCACGCACGTCCGTGTCGGCATCGGCGGCTCGCGCCGCCGTCACGACCTCCCGCACTGCGCGGTCGAGCAGCAGGTCCTCCTGCCCCACCGCGAGGGTGATCGGGGCGAGCGGATCGTCGGTGGAATTCTTCCTGGTGGCCATCGCCTCCAGCATCCCACGCCGCACTGACAGACCCTCGCGTCCCGGCCCCCCTTCCGCGGCCCCCTTCCGCAGCGCTCTCCCCCATACCCGAGAATGTCCGGGTGAACGTGCGACATGTACTGGTCCTGCCCGACCGCGACACCGCCGAGGAGGTGGCGCGGGAGGTGGTCGACCGCTTCGGACTCCCGGAGGAACCGCAGCTGGTCCGCGACGCCCTCGCCGGCGAGGACGACGCCGAGGACGCCCAGTGGCTGGTGGTCGTCGAGGACCCGCGCGAGCGGCTGGACGCCACGGCCCTGGACGAGCTCGTCGCCGAGTACGACGGCTGGCTCGAGTCCCCGTAGCGGTCGGACCCCGCCCCGTCAGGCCTTGTGCACGACCTGCATGTCCAGGGCCACTTCCACGTTCGAGCCGATCGCCGCGATCCCGTGCGCCAGGATCGACTGCCAGTTCAGCGTGAAGTCCTCGCGGTTCAGTTCGGCCGTCGCCCGGCAGGCCGCCCTCGGCTCGCCCTCCAGGCCCGTGCCCAGACCCAGGTACTGGGTGTCCAGGGTGACGGACCGGCTGACCCCGTGGAGGGTGAGGGCGCCCGCCACGGACCAGTGGCTGCCGCTGCGGTGGATGAACCGCTCGCTGTAGAACTCCACCGTCGGGTAGCGGGCCGCGTCCAGGAAGTCCGCGGAACGCAGGTGGTCGTCCCGCATCCGCAGCCCGGTGTCGATGCTCGCCGCGTCGATGATCACGCGCATGGAGGAGTCCTCCATGCGGTCGGCTATCCGCACCGCGCCGGCGAAGGTGTTGAACCGGCCGTTGATCCGGGCGAAGCCGATGTGCCGGGCCGAGAACCCGATCGACGAATGACCCGGGTCGAGCTCCCAGTGGCCCGGCTGCGGCAGCAGCGGCGGATCCACCGAGTCCAGCACGATCTCCCCGGTACCGGGCTGCGCCGGGTCCCCCACCAGCGTCGCCCCGTGGAAGGGCGCGTAACCCTCGGCCGTGACGGCCAGCCGGTACTCGCCCGCCGGCACCGCCGCCGTGAACCCGCCGTACGGGTCGGTCTCCCCGCTGACGATCCGTCGGCCTATCGGGTCGGTCACCTCGAACTTGGCCTGCCGGACCGGCTGGTGGACCGTGTCGAGCACCCGGCAGCTGAGCAGCCGCGCGGTATGAGGAAGCGTCAGTGTCGCGGATGTCTGGGGACTGGCGCTTCCCGCCGTCTCCATCCCCCGCCTGCGACTGAACATGGTTCATGCACCCCCGTGCTGTGTGGGCTTGGACCGCTCTGGCGAAAACGCATTCGATCATGCTGCCGGGTTGTGGGCAAACGGAGTGGTGACTCCTGGTATGCCCGTGCCGGATCCGTCGCCGAATGGCCGGGAAGGCCCGCAGCGCCGGGCCGCTGCCGGTGACGGCGACCGAACCGTCCTCGTCCGTGCGCAGCACGGCCGCACCCGACTCCCGCAGCCGGGCGAGCGTACCCGCCGCGGGGTGCCCGTACCGGTTCCCGGCGCCCACCGGGACGATCGCGAGGCGCGGCCGGATCCGCTCGTACAGTCCGGGATCCTGATGGGCGCTGCCGTGGTGGGCGACCTTGAGGACGTCGACCGGCCCCAGTTCCGGATGGTTCCTCAGCAGGGCCTGCTGGGAGCCCGGTTCGAGGTCGCCCAGCAGGAGCAGGGTCAGGCCCGCGCCGCGCACCAGCAGGGCCACGCTCGCGTCGTTGGGTCCCTCGGGCGGAGCGTCCCCGGCCGGCGGCCACAGCACCTGCCACTCCAGCGGCCCGGCCCGGCGCCGTTCCCCCTCCAGGGCACGGACGAGGGGAACCCCTGCGGCCGCCGCCGTCCGCCGTACGAACGCGGCCTGCCCGGGCGGTTCTTCCAGTCCGGTGACTTGCACCACACCCACCGAGCGGCCCCTGAGCACCCCCGGCAACCCGCCCACGTGGTCGGCGTGGAAGTGGGTCAGCAGGATCAGCGGCACCCGGCTCACGCCCAGCTCCCTCAGGCAGGCGTCCACCGGCCCCGGCTCGGGGCCCGCGTCCACCACCACGGCCGTCCCCGGGCCGACCGCGAGCACGGCGGCGTCCCCCTGGCCCACCGCGCACTGGGTGTAGATCCAGTCGGGCGGCGGCCAGCCTTTGACCGTACGAGTGACCAGCGGCGGCCTCAGTACGGCGAGGAGCAGCACCACGGCCAGGGCGGAGGCGAGCCATCGCCCACGGCCGAACCGCCTGCCGAGCACCACCGCCGCGAAGGTGGCCGCGGCGAGCAGCAACCCTCCGCCCACCCCGCCGGGCCAGCCCAGCTCCGCCCCGGGCAGTCCCGCACCGCCCCGGGCCACGGCGGCGATCCACCCGGCGGGCACGCCCGCACACCGGGCGAGCACCTCGGCCACCGGCCGGCACACCGGGGCCGCCGCCAGCGCGGCGAACCCCAGGACCGTGGCGGGTCCCGCCGCCAGCTCGGCCAGCAGGTTGCAGGGCACCGCCACCAGGCTCACCCGGGCCGACAGCACCGCCACGACCGGCGCGCACACCGCCTGGGCCGCCGCCGCGGCCGCGAGCGCCTCGGCCAAGCGGGGCCGCATCCCGCGCCGCTGCAGGGCCTCGCTCCATCGGGGAGCCAGCGTCAGCAGGGCCCCGGTGGCCAGGACGGAGAGGAGGAAGCCGTAGCTCCGGGCCAGCCAGGGGTCGTAGAGCACCAGCAGCAGGACGGCGGCGGCCAGCGCCGGGATCAGGGACCTGCGCCGCCCGGTGGCGATGGCCAGCAGGGTGACCGAGCCGCAGGCCGCCGCCCGCAGCACGCTGGGCTCCGGCCGGCACACCACGACGAAGGCCAGGGTCAGCGCCACCCCGCACAGGGCCGTCGCCCGCAACGAGAGCCCCAGCCGCGGCGCCAGCCCGCCCCGCTCGGCCTGCTGCGCGCGGGCCGGGGCGCCGATGAGGAGGAAGAGCACCACGGTCAGGTTGGACCCGGAGACGGCCAGCAGGTGCAGCAGATCGGTGGCGCGGAACGCGTCGTGCAGATCGGGCTCCACCCGGGAGGTGTCCCCCACCACCAGCCCGGGCAGCAGGGCCCTGGCGTCCGGGGCCAGCCCGTCGGTGACCTCGCGCAGCCCGGCCCGCAGCCGCCCGGCGATCCGCTGCACGGTGTCCGGACCGCCGGTCAACCGCGGCGGGGCGTCCCCGGCCGGCCGGAGCAGGGCGACGGCCCGCTCCCCGCCCCGCGCCGGGGCCAGCCGGGCCACCACCGCGACCCGTGTCGAGGGCTGCAACCGGGCCCACCCCGGATGCCCCGCCAGCACCCGCACCGGAGTCGACACCCGGGTCCGGGCGCCATCGGGCCCGGTCACCCGGGTCACCACCGCGTCGAGCACCACCACCGGCGGCCCGCTCCCGGTCCGGGCCGTCCGCGGATCGGAGTCCACGGTGAGATCCGCGAGCACCCGGGCATGGTCCCGGGCCAGCTCCGGGACCGGCCCGGCCCGCGCCTCGGCCCGCTGGAGCCCCGCCACCCCGGCCCCGGCGGCCGCGCAGAGCAGCGCCGCCGCCACGGCCGTCCGGAACGGCCCGGAGCGCCTCCGGCCGACCAGCATGAGCACCCCGGCCGCACCCACGCCCATCCCCGCCGCCGCGACACTCCCTCCGACGGGTACCCCCAGCCCCACGGCGGCCGCCCCCCACACGGCAAGAGCCGGCCCCACCAGCCGCAAATCCAGGGGCCCCACATCCCCCGCCCCTTGCTCCCGCCCGCCCGAACCTCCCTCACTCCCATCCGGCCCGCTCGGATCCGGCCCGCTCGGATCCCGCTCCCTCGGATCCCGCCCGCCCGAACCCTGTCCCGCAGGTTCCTGCCCGACCGCACCCCGCGCGCTAGCACCCCGCCCGCCCGACCCCGGCACGGTCCTCTCCCGCCCCGGCGGCCCCGGGTCCGCAGCCTCCCGCCCAGCCTCACCCCGCGCACTCACACCCCGCCCGGCCAGCCCCGGCACGGTCTTCTCCCGCCCCGGCGGCCCCGGGTCCGCAGCCTCCCGCCCAGCCTCACCCCGCGCACTCACACCCCGCCCGGCCGCACCCAGCGCGGCCCGCTCTCGCCCGCTCCAACCTCGCACACGCGGGCCCCGTCCGCCCGAACCTTGCCCGGCAGGCTCCTGCTCGGCCGCACCCCACGCACTCTCACCCCGCCCGGCCGTATCCCGCGCACTCGTATCCCGCGCACGCCTACCCCACCCGGCCGGACCCGGCGCAGCCCGCTCCCGCCCGGTCGCAGCCCGCTCACGAGGACCCCGCCCTGCCGGCCCGTGCTCGCTTGGGCCCCGCCCGGCCGGACCCCGCCCCGGGCCGCCGTGGCGACTCATGGCCGCACCAGCTCGCGCAGGTCGGCGAAGCGGCGCTCGCCGATCCCGTTGACCTGTCGGAGCTCCTCCACGGAGCGGAAGCCCCCGCGCACCGTGCGGAAGTCCACGATGTGCTGTGCGAGGACCGGGCCGACGCCGGGCAGGCCGTCCAGTTGCTCGGCCGTGGCCGTGCCGAGGCTCAGCGGCCCCGCCGCCGGACCTCCCCGGCCCGTCGGCGGTGGCGGGGCCGGAGCGCCCACCAGTACCTGTTCGCCGTCCATCAGGACGCGGGCCCGGTTCAGGCCGGTGGTGTCCGTCCCGGGCCGCACTCCCCCGGCGGCGACCAAGGCATCCTCCACGCGCGAGCCGGGAGGCAGCTTGCGCACCCCCGGGTCACGGACCTTGCCGCTGACGTCCACCAGGATGGGACCGGCGCCGGGGCCCGTCCGCGCCGCGGTCGGGGCCGGCAGGGCGGCCGCCGCGGGGGCCACCACGGCCGGTGCGGTCACCGGGCGGGGCCGGGACGCCCCGTACTGCTGTACGGCGAACCCGACGGCGACGATGAGCACCACCGAGACGGCTGCCACCGTGCGCGGCTCCACCCCGCAGCGGGTCTGCAGCCACACGGGCAGCCGCTCCCGCACCGCGAGCCACCGCAAAGCCCCGCCGGGCACCTCCCGACCCTCGGGCGGAGCCGCCGCCCCGCCGCCGGCCGCCGCCCCTCCCCGGGCGGCCGCCACCTCTCCTCGGGCCGCCGCCCCTCCCCGGGCAAGCACCTCGCCCCGGGCAGGCGCCTCGCTCCGGGCAGCCACCTCGCTCCGGGCAGGCTCATCCGCCCGGGCCGCCGGATCGGGCCTGACCAGTGGATCCGGCCAGGCCGCCGCCCCGCCCCCGGCCACCGCCCCGACGGAGCGGGCTCCCGGCGGTGCCACCTCCGCCGAGGTGTCCCCGGTCGGCGGCGGCGGAGCGCCCGGAGGACGGCCCGCTCCGAGCAGGGCCTCGGCCCGGCGCCGCACGACCGCGGGGTCGGGGCGTCCGGGTCGCTGTCCGCGGCGATGCCGCAGACGGCTGTCGGAGAGGCGGGAACGGCCGGGGCCACTGGTGGCGCCGGCGGGACCTGACGTGCGCGTACGAAGAGTCATGCCACGACGGTAGGGCCGAGCCGCGGCACGCGTTCGGAAGCCTCAATTCCGGTGGATGACCCGGGCGTTGTGGATATCTCCGTCACTCGATCCAGTGATCAGCGCGGGGAGACGACCGCCGCCAACAACCCCGGTCCGGTGTGTGCCCCGATCACCGCGCCGACCTCGCTGACGTGCAGCTCGACCAGCCCGGGGATGCGCTCGCGAAGCCTCTGCGCGAGCTTCTCCGCGCGTTCCGGGGCCGCGAGGTGGTGCACGGCCACGTCGACGGGGCCGGAGCCGGCACGCTCGACGGCCAGCTCCTCCAGGCGGGCTATGGCCTTGGAGGCCGTACGCACCTTCTCCAGCATCTCGATCCGCCCGCCGTCCAGCGTCAGCAGCGGCTTGACCGCGAGCGCCGAGCCGAGCAGGGCCTGCGCGGCCCCGATGCGGCCGCCGCGGCGAAGGTAGTCGAGGGTGTCGACGTAGAAGTACGCGGACATGCCGGCGGCCCGCTTCTCCGCGGCGGCGACGACTTCGTCGAGGGAACCCCCGGCTTCGGACGCCTCCGCCGCGGCCAGCGCGCAGAAGCCGAGGGCCATGGCGACCATGCCGGTGTCGACGACGCGGACGGGCACCGTGGCGCTCTTCGCGGCGAGCACGGCAGCGTCGTAGGTGCCGGAGAACTCCGCCGACAGGTGCAGGCTGACGATGCCGGTCGCACCGGCCTCCACGGCCGCCCGGTAGGCCCGGACGAAGTCCTCGGGGCTGGGGCGGGAGGTGGTGACCGAGCGGCGCTTCTGCAGGGCCAGGGCGAGGCTCCTGGCCGAGATCTCGGTGCCCTCTTCCAGGGCCTCGTCGCCGAGGACCACGGTCAGCGGGACGGAGGTGATTCCGTGCCGCGCCATGGCCGGTTGGGGCAGGTAGGCCGTGGAATCCGTGACGATCGCGACATGGCGGGACATGAGGCGGAGGTTACCGGCAGTGGGGGCGTTCCGGCAGCCCGGGTCCACCGGTGCCGCTCCGGCCACGGCTCCGGGTGGCCTCCCGCCGGGCTCCCACCCACGGTTCCGCCTGGCCCCCGCCGAGGTGCCGACGGGCCGCCGCCGAGGTTCCACCGGGCCCCCGCCAAGCCCCGGGCGGGCTATCGCCCCGGCTCCCGTCGGGCTGTCGCCCCGACTCCGGCCGGCTGCGGCGGCTGGTGTTCGGCCCTGCGGGGCGAAGTCCCCTACCCGCCCTTCCACCGTTCCCCGGGCGCTGCCCGGACCCCGGTCCTCAAACGCCGGACCGGCAGACAGGGGTCCCCGGGCTCCGCCCGAACCCCCTCGGGCTCCGCCCCGGAGCCCGCTCGCCGCCCCCGGGCGCCGCCCGGACCCGACCCTCGAACGCCGGACCGGCTGACAGGCGCCCCCGGGCGCCGCCCGGACCCCCTGGGCGCCGCCCCAGACTCCGTGCCTCCAACGCCGGCGAGGCTGAAAGTGCCGCCCCGGCCCCGGCTCCGCCTCAGGTCGTCGCTTCCGGGCGGCGGGTCTTCTGCCAGGGGTACTGGGGGGTCGGAGTGGGTTCCGAGAGGGCTGCGGGCTGGGGGGTGTTCCACGTGGGAGTCGTAGGCGGCGTGGGCGTGGAGTGGGGGAGGTCGTCGACCGAGGGGCGGGACCAGTCCCTCAGGGCGCCCGACTCGACGTCGATCTGGGCCGACAGCTGCGACAGGTCGTCTTCCGCGAAGCGCCGCGCACGGTCGCGCGCCGCCCAGCGCAGCGAGTCCGAGGCCTGCGTGATCCGCGCCGTGCGCTCCCGCAGGTCCGGCAGGACCGCCGCGATCCGCTGCCGGTCGGGCTCCGCCTCCAGGCGCTTCAGTTCGCCGTCCAGTTCGTGCCCGTGCGCACTCAGCCGCTCGAACAGCCCGATCGACTCCTTCAGCGAGGCGTCCGCCTGGACCCCGTCGTACAGCGCCTGCTGCGTCGCCCGCATCGAATTCCGCAGGTCCAGCCGCAGCGTGGCCAGCGCGCCCGGGACACCGACCTGGCCGAAGCTGCGGGCCTTCAGGGTGGTGTCCTCCACCGTGCGGCGTGCCTGGGTGATGGTCCGGTCCACGCCGCGCGCAGCGGCCTTGACCACCTTCGTCGTCACGTAGACACCGAGCCCCAGGAAGGCGAACAGCAGCACCAGGGCCACGATGATAAAAGCCGCCTCCATGAGGGTCCCTTCCCCAGCCGTTTACGTCCCTTCCACCGTAAACGCCACGGGCAGGCCGCGGGTTCCAATCGAACCCCCAACCTGCCCGTACGGGAATACCCCTAGACGCCTCGGCCCAGGGCCTCAGACGACGATGTTCACCAGCTTCGGCGCGCGCACGATCACCTTGCGGATCTCCGCCCCGCCCAGCGCCGCCACGACCGTCTCGTCGCCCAGCGCCAGCTGCTCCAGCTCGGCGTCGGAGATGGCCGGAGACACCTCCAGGCGGGCCTTGACCTTGCCCTTGACCTGAACGACGCACGTGACGCTCTCGTCCACCACGTACGCCGGGTCCGCGACCGGGAAGTCCTGGTGGACGACCGACTCGGCGTGGCCCAGCCGCTGCCACAGCTCCTCGGCGATGTGCGGCGCCAGCGGGGCCACCAGCAGCACCAGCCGCTCCGCGACCGAGCGCTCCAGCGGCCGGCCCGCCTTCGTCAGGGTGTTGTTCAGCTCGGTGATCTTCGCGATGGCGGTGTTGAACCGCAGTCCGGCCATGTCGCCGCCGACCCCGTCGATCGCCTTGTGCAGCGCGCGCAGGGTGGCCTCGTCCGGCTCCGCGTCGACGACCGTCACGGCGCCCGTCTCCTCGTCCACCACGTTGCGCCACAGGCGCTGCAGCAGCCGGTACTGGCCGACGACGGCACGGGTGTCCCAGGGACGCGAGACGTCCAGCGGGCCCATCGCCATCTCGTACAGGCGCAGGGTGTCCGCGCCGTACTCCTCGCAGATCTCGTCCGGCGTGACGGCGTTCTTCAGGGACTTGCCCATCTTGCCGTGCTCACGCTTGACCGGCTCGCCCTGGTAGAAGTAGCCGCCGTCGCGCTCCTCGACCTCGGCCGCCGGAACGTACACACCGCGCGAGTCGGTGTACGCGTACGCCTGGATCATGCCCTGGTTGAACAGCTTGTGGAACGGCTCCACCGAGGAGACGTGGCCCAGGTCGAACAGCACCTTGGACCAGAAGCGCGCGTACAGCAGGTGCAGCACCGCGTGCTCGGCGCCGCCCACGTACAGGTCGACGCCGCCGTGCGGCTGGCCCTCGCGCGGGCCCATCCAGTACTGCTCGATCTCCGGGTCGACCAGGGCCGAGCTGTTGTTCGGGTCCAGGTAGCGCAGCTCGTACCAGCAGGAGCCGGCCCAGTTCGGCATGGTGTTGGTCTCGCGCCGGAACGGGCGCACCCCGCGCCCGTCGCCCAGGTCCAGCTCGACGTTGACCCACGCCTGGTTGCGCGACAGCGGGGTCTCCGGCTGGGAGGCCGCGTCGTCGGGCTCGAAGGTGCGCGGCGAGTAGTCCTCGACCTCCGGCAGCTCCAGCGGCAGCATCGACGCGGGCAGCGGGTAGGCGACGCCGTCCTCGTCGTAGACGATCGGGAAGGGCTCGCCCCAGTAGCGCTGACGGCTGAACAGCCAGTCGCGCAGCCGGAAGTTGACGGTTCCCTCGCCGATGCCGCGCTCGGCCAGCCAGTCGGTGATCACGGCCTTGGCCTCGACCACGCCCAGGCCGTCCAGCGCGATGCCCTCGCCCGTCGAGTTGACGATCGTGCCGTCGTACGAGGAGAACGCGCCCTCCCACTCCAGCGGGTCGGCGTCACGGTCGTCCGTGGGCTGGACGACGCAGCGCATCGGCAGCTCGAAGGCGCGCGCGAACTCGAAGTCGCGGCTGTCGTGCGCCGGGACGGCCATGATCGCGCCGGTGCCGTAGCCCATCAGCACGTAGTCCGCGATGAAGACGGGCACCTGGTCGCCGCTGACCGGGTTGGTCGCGTACGCGCCGGTGAAGACACCGGTCTTGTCCTTGGCCTCGGCCTGCCGCTCGACGTCCGACTTCGCGGCGGCCTGCTTGCGGTACGAGTCCACGGCCTCGGCCGGGGTCGCGTTGCCGCCGGTCCACAGCTGGTGGGTGCCCTCGGGCCACTCCGCCGGGACGATCTTCTGGACCAGGTCGTGCTCGGGGGCCAGCACCATGTAGGTGGCACCGAACAGCGTGTCGGGGCGGGTGGTGAAGACCGTGATGGCTTCGCCGTCGCCGACCGCGAAGTCCACGCGCGCGCCCTCGCTGCGGCCGATCCAGTTGCGCTGCTGCAGCTTGATTGCCTCGGGCCAGTCCAGCGCGTCCAGGTCGTCGATCAGGCGGTCGGCGTAGGCCGTGATCCGCATGTTCCACTGGCTCAGCTTGGACTTGAAGACGGGGAAGTTGCCGCGCTCGGACCGGCCGTCGGCGGTGACTTCCTCGTTGGCCAGTACGGTACCCAGCCCGGGGCACCAGTTGACGGGCGCGTCCGAGGCGTACGCCAGCCGGTACCCGTTCAGCACGTCGGCCCGCTCGGCCGCGCTCAGCGCCGCCCAGGAGGCGCCGCCGGGCAGCTCACGGGAGCCGTCCTCGAAGGAGGCGACCAGCTCGGCGATGGGCCGGGCCTTCGCGGCGTCCGCGTCGTACCAGGAGTTGTAGATCTGCAGGAAGATCCACTGGGTCCACTTGTAGTAGTCCGGGTCGATCGTCGCGAACGACCGGCGCTTGTCGTGGCCCAGGCCCAGCCGGCGCAGCTGGACCTTCATGTTCTCGATGTTCGCCTCGGTCGACACGCGCGGGTGCGTGCCGGTCTGCACGGCGTACTGCTCGGCCGGCAGGCCGAAGGCGTCGAAGCCCAGGGTGTGCAGGACGTTGTGGCCGGTCATCCGCTGGTGGCGGGCGAAGACGTCGGTGGCGATGTACCCGAGCGGGTGGCCGACGTGCAGGCCCGCACCCGAGGGGTACGGGAACATGTCCATGATGAACTTCTTCGGGCGCGCCACCACTGCCGCGTCACCGGCCAGGTCACCGGTCGGGTTCGGGGCCTCGTACGTGCCCTGCGCGTCCCATACGTCCTGCCAGCGTGCCTCGATGTCGGCGGCCACGGCAGCCGTGTAACGGTGCGCCTCGGCCGCCTCGGGGGCCGGGGTGTTCGTCTCGCTCATGATTCCTGAAGCTCCATCGATCGTCTCTGCCGGTTCTGCTGCCCAAACGAAAAAACCCCTCGCACAGGAGGGGGCGCCGCGCCGGGGCCGACCGCTTCGTGGGGTCGGAACTGTTCAGCGCGGCTCGGTAAGCAGAAGGCGTACGGCACGCATGGCGTCAGGGTACCGCAGCGGCCCCCGGCGGTGCTCTGCGCTTCCGGCCGGTGGACGCACAACGAGAAGCGGGGGGGCGGGGGCGGGGGGGGGCGGGGTGGGACACCCGGGGGGTCCGGGGACCCCGCCCGGCCGGGGGCCGCAAAACCACACGCGCGCCACCCTCCCCGGGGCCCCGCTTCTTCACTGTGGAGCTATGGAGAATTGAACTCCAGACCTCCTGCATGCCATGCAGGCGCTCTACCAACTGAGCTATAGCCCCTCGTCTTGCCTGCCGCTCCGTGGCCCGTTTCCGGTTCCCCTTGGCGACATCCCAAACATTACACGGTGATGGCCCTGGTCCAAAAATCGGTTTCCGAGGGTCCGGGGCCATGTCCGTTTCGTGTCGGTTCGTCACATACTCTGCCGAGCCGCACGTCCCTGCGCCACACACACGCGCGAACCGCGTCACGCACGCGCGAACTGGTAGAACCGCTTCAGCGTGCAGTGCTCGTCGAGCAGCCGCCCGTAGATCGGCTCGCCCTCCAGCTCGCGGTACGTCTCGATCGGGTCGCCTTTTATGATCAGCGCCCGCGCGCATTCCTCGCACCAGTACTGGTAGTCGGGATTGACCGGCTCCATGTCCCGCACGATCGGCGTGCCGTTGTTGCACCAGTCGCACCGCCGCCGGTGTGCACCCATCCGTCAGCGACTCCCTCCCGCGTCGGGCCGTCGTGTCCCCCTCCGGCCGTCCGATTCTGCCATGCCGGTGCTCGCTCGGGCAGCTGTGGACAAAAGCAAAGATCCCGCCCCCTGTTGGGGACGGGATCTTGATTGTGGAGCTATGGAGAATTGAACTCCAGACCTCCTGCATGCCATGCAGGCGCTCTACCAACTGAGCTATAGCCCCGCTCTTCGCGACGCTCCCCCCGTTTCCGGTGTTCTGCGCTGCGAACAAGAAGAACTCTAGCCTGTGACCAGCCGGAAAGTGAAATCCGGGTGGGAGCCGCTCCGAGGTGGGCTCAGTCGTCGTCGCCGAGCACCGGTTCGGGCAGCGTGCCGGCGTTGTGTTCCATCAGCCGCCAGCCGCGCGCGCCCTCGCCCAGCACGGACCAGCAGCAGTTGGAGAGCCCGCCCAGGCCCTCCCAGTAGTACGACTCAAGACCCAGCAGGCGGCCGATCGTCGTACGGATGGTGCCGCCGTGGCTGACCACCACGAGCGTGCCGCCGGGGGGCAGCCGGTCGGCGTGTTCCAGCACCACCGGCGCGGCCCGGTCGGCGACCTCGGTCTCCAGCTCGCCACCACCGCGGCGGACCGCCTCGCCGCGCTTCCACGCCGCGTACTGGTCGCCGTACTTGTCCAGGATCTCGTCGTGCGTGAGGCCCTGCCATTCGCCGGCGTACGTCTCGCGCAGCGCCTCGTCGTGCGTCACCGCCAGACCCGTGACGTCCGCCAGCTCGGCAGCCGTGGCAGCGGCGCGCATCAGGTCCGAGGCGACGATGGCGTCGGGCTTCAGCGAGGCGAGCAGCCGGGCGGCACGGCGCGCCTGCGCCACACCGGCCTCGGTCAGCTCGATGTCCGTGGAGCCCTGGAAGCGCCGCTCCAGGTTCCAGGAGGTCTGGCCGTGCCGCCACAGGACGATCTTGCGGCTGGTCCGGCCGTTGCCGCTGGTCGTACCGCCGCCGGTCGTACCGTCGCCGGCCGTACCTGCGCGGGTCACACCCTCAGGGGTCGTGCCGTCGTGGGTCGCGCTCAGAACAGATCACCGTCCAGTTCGTCGTCGCCCTGCGCGGCGCGCAGCGCGGCGTGCTCCTCGGCCTTGCCCTTGGTGAGCTTGGCGTCCTCGGGGAGGTCGATCTCGGGGCAGTCCTTCCACAGGCGCTCCAGCGCGTAGAAGACGCGCTCCTCGCTGTGCTGCACGTGGACGACGATGTCGATGTAGTCGAGCAGGATCCAGCGCGCGTCGCGGTCGCCTTCGCGGCGCACCGGCTTGGCGCCCAGCTCCTTCTGGAGCTTCTCCTCGATCTCGTCGACGATCGACTTGACCTGGCGGTCGTTGGGAGCCGAAGCGAGCAGGAAGGCATCGGTGATCGACAGCACGTCGCTGACGTCGTACGCGATGATGTCGTGCGCGAGCCGGTCGGCCGCGGCCTGGGCGGCGGCGGTGATGAGCTCGATGGAGCGGTCCGTGGCGGTCACTGGCCATGCTTTCGGGTTGGCGGGCAGATCCTTACTAGGGTCTCATGTACCGCCGACGCCGCCCGCGCGCAGCGTGCCGCGCGGGCGGGGCCGTGTCCGAAGGGTCCT
This sequence comes from Streptomyces sp. NPDC058289, assembly GCF_042880975.1. NCBI lineage: Bacteria > Bacillati > Actinomycetota > Actinomycetes > Kitasatosporales > Streptomycetaceae > Streptomyces > Streptomyces sp. NPDC058289. The sequence goes on along the minus strand of NZ_JBHVYI010000083.1, from coordinate 23,272 downwards.
GCCGGAGTAGGTCGCAGTAGGCCTCGGAAGGGCTCAGGACGGTTTGTAATCCTTGCCCAGCGTCACCACGACGTCCGCGTTCACCGCGTTCTCGGCCTTCTTCACGGCCGTCTCGGGCAGTCCCAGCGTCTTGGCGACCTCGATCGCCTTGTCCCGCTGCGCGTCGTCCTGGTAGGTGATCTGCGACGCGGGCGCGGTCTTGTCGGCCTTGCCGCCGTCCACCAGGGTGTAGCCGCCGTTGAGCAGGGCCGCCTTCGCCGCCGTGTTCGTCTTGTCGTCGCCGGTCGCGTCCTTCAGACCGACCCGCGGCAGGGCCCCGGGCTGGGCCTCCGTGACGGAGCCGCCGAGGACCTCCTTGACCACCTTCTTGTTGGCCTCGTCCGTGAGGCCGCCGTCCGGCTTCACCCCGAGCACGTCGGTGCGGTACGCGCCCACCTTGGCGTGCTCGCCGAGCTTGGACAGCAGCGCGCCCAGCGTCTGCGCGTTCAGCGCCGGGTCCAGGATCTGGCCAGTGGTCTCCACCGTCATCGCCGCCGACTTCGGATCGCCGGGCACCTTGCGCAGCAGGCCCAGCAGGACCTTGCCGAGCCGGTCCAGCTGCTTGGCCTCCGGCTCGCCCTGCACCCGGTACGTGGCGTAGGCGACGGCCATCGCACCGCTGAGGCTCTGCTTGGGGCCCTGGCCGACGGCGGGCACCTTCGCCGCGTCGTCCGCCGGGACGGCCACGTCGGTGTCGACCTCGATGCCTCCGACCAGCTCGACGAAGTTCTCCAGGAAGGGGGTGTCCAGCCGCCAGGTGCCGCCGATGCGGGTGCCGAAGACCGAGTCGAGGGATTCCCGTACGCCCAGGCCGCCGTCCTCGACGGCCTTGCCCAGCTGTGCGGTGGTGCCGTCGTCCTTGGTGACGTTCAGCGTGTTCGGCACGAGGACGGTGGCGCCCTGCTTGGTGGTCACGTTGTCGACGAGCAGCGCCGTGGAGGTGCCGCCCTTCTTGGTGTTGTGCAGGTGCACGACGATCATGTCGCGCTTCTGCGGACCCGTGGCGGCCGCGCCGTTCGACGCCTTGCCGGGGCCTTCCAGGAACGGCAGCTTGCCCGCGTACCAGAGGTAGCCGAGGCCCGCGACGACGAAGACGGCCAGGACGACGATCAGCGCCACCACCCGGTTGCGGCCGCGCCGACGGGCCTCCTCGCGGCGCTCGGTCCGGCTCTCGGTGAAGGCGAGCCAGTCGATGACGTCCTCGGAGTCCTCGTCCGGCTGATCGATGAAGGCGAACTGCTCGGTGCGGTACGAGGTCCCCTGGCCGAGCCCGCCCTGTCCGTCCGGCCCGTCGGCCCGGCGGGGCTCCGGGACCTGCGCGGCGGCGGGACGGAACTCCGGCTCGGGCGCGGGGGCCCGCAGGGGCGCCTGCGCCGGGGCCTCGGGGGCGACCTGCTGCGGGATCCACTGCTGGGTGGCCTGGGTGTCGTACTGCTGCCCCGCCTGGGTGTCGTACCCGTACTGCGGGGTCTGGGAGGCCTGGGGGTACTGCTGCTGGGGCTGCTGCGGGTAGTACTGCGGGGCCTGCTGCTGGGGCTGCGGGGCCTGCTGCCCGCCGTACCCCTGGTAGTCGTAGCCGTAGCCCTGCTCGTACTGCTGTTGCTGCTCGTAGGGGGGCGCCGGGTCGGGGGCGGGCTGCGCGGGCACCTGGCCGTACAGCGGCCGCCCGTACACGTCGTAGCCGACGAGCTGCTGCTCCTGGCCGGCATACGGGTCGTACGGCTCGTGTCGGTCGTTCACCGCGGGGCCCCTCTCTCCGGAAGCTCAGGCTCCCCGGTACAGCTCACGCTTGTCGATGTAGCGGACCACGCCGTCGGGCACGAGGTACCAGACAGGATCCCCCTTGGCCACGCGGGCACGGCAGTCCGTGGACGAAATGGCCAGCGCCGGAACCTCGACGAGGGAGACGCCTCCCTCGGGCAGGCCGTCGTCGGTGAGCACGTGGCCCGGCCGGGTGACGCCGATGAAGTGCGCGAGGGCGAAGAGCTCCTCGGCGTTCCGCCAGGTCAGGATCTGGGCGAGGGCGTCGGCACCGGTGATGAAGAAGAGGTCGGCGTCGTCGTTGAGGGCGCTCAGGTCCCTCAGGGTGTCGATCGTGTACGTCGGGCCGCCGCGGTCGATGTCGATGCGGCTCACCGAAAACTGCGGGTTCGAGGCGGTCGCGATGACCGTCATCAGATACCGGTCCTCGGCGGACGACACGGCCCGCTGCGACTTCTGCCACGGCTCGCCGGTCGGAACGAACATCACCTCGTCGAGGTGGAACAGCGCGGCCACCTCACTGGCGGCCACCAGGTGTCCGTGGTGGATCGGGTCGAATGTCCCGCCCATCACCCCGAGCCTGCGCTTGACCGGGCCGGTCGGCATTTCCTGCTCTCCCATGAGCGCAGAGCCTACTGGCCCGGTGACGCGGCAGGGACCCGCCTACGGGCGCGTACTCGTCGTATGGCGGTTCAGCGGTCCCGGTTCATGCGCGTGGTGACCCACAGCATCAGGAAGAGGATGCCGAGGGCCGCGCCGCCGGTCAGGTACGGGTTCAGGCTGTCGTGGTTGCCGCCGTGGTGCTCGGCTCCCTCGGAGGCGAGGACGACCAGGTTGTGGGCGGTGGAGGCGAGGCTCATCAGGCAGGTACCTATCGAGTCGGGGAGCGGGCGGAGATTTCGCTCACATCGTATGCGGGGGCCTGGGGCACGCTCACGTCGACTCAGGCGTTGGAGAGGATAGACGGGCGGCCAGCCGCACACACCAACGGGGAGGGCGCTATGACGGGGACTGGATTCGAGAAGGCACCGGCGCGGGACCGCAAGAGGTTCCCCGGTATTTCCTCACGGGCGTACGAGCATCCGGCGGACCGGTCCGCGCTCGTGGCCCTGCGCAAGCTGACCGGCTTCGACACGGTCTTCAAGGCACTGAGCGGGCTGCTGCCGGAGCGCAGTCTGCGACTGCTCTTCCTGTCGGACTCCGTCCGGGTGGGCGAGACGCAGTTCCCGCACCTGCACGCGATGCTCCTGGACGCCTGCTACATCCTGGACCTGGAGAAGGTCCCGCAGATGTACGTGCAGCAGGACCCGAAGCCCAATGCCATGTGCATCGGGCTGGACGAGCCGATCATCGTGGTCACCACGGGCCTCGTCGAGCTGCTCGACGAGGAGGAGATGCGGGCGGTGGTGGGCCACGAGGTGGGCCACGCCCTGTCGGGGCACGCCGTGTACCGCACCATCCTGCTGTTCCTGACGACCCTCGCGCTCAAGGTCGCGTGGATCCCGCTGGGCAACGTGGCGATCATGGGGCTCGTGACGGCGCTGCGCGAGTGGTTCCGCAAGTCGGAGCTGTCCGCGGACCGGGCGGGGCTGCTGGTGGGACAGGACGTGCACGCCTCGATGCGCGGGCTGATGAAGCTCGCGGGCGGCAACCACCTCCACGAGATGAATGTCGACGCGTTCCTCGCCCAGGCCGAGGAGTACGAGCGGAGCGGCGATCTGCGCGACTCCGTACTGAAGATCCTCAACGTGCTGCCCCGGACGCACCCCTTCACGACGGTGCGGGCGGCCGAGCTGAAGAAGTGGTCGCAGACCCGGGACCACCAGCGGATCATGGACGGCCACTACCCGCGGCGCGAGGACGACAAGGACACCTCGGTGACCGACTCCTTCCGGCAGTCCGCCGCGCACTACGCCGACACGGTGCGCACGAGCAAGGACCCGCTGATGAAGCTGGTCGGCGACATCGCCGGCGGTACGGCGGACCTGGGCGGCAAGCTGCGGGACAGGTTCTCGGGTATGGGCGCCACGGGCACGGGCGGCAGCAGCAGCGCCGGCGGCGGCGAGGACAAGGGCACGGGCACGGGCACGGGCACGGGCAAGGACGGCGCTACGGAGCAGGGCTGACGCCCTGCCCCGGGGCGGCCGGGGACGCCGGGGTCTGTGACTGCGGCGGCTCCGGCGGCTCCGGCGCGGCCGTCGGCGCGAGCACGCCGCACAGCCCGGCCGTGCGGCGCGGACTGCCACTGGCGTACGGGTCGCTCGCGGCCGGCCCGGTGGTGGTCGGCCCGGCGCCGGCGGTCAGCGGGCGGAAGCCTCCGGCCGGGTCGGCGGAACAGTCCTGCGGGCCCGCCATGACGTAGGCCGAGACGAGCTCCGCGCGCCGGGCCGTGAGGTCGTCGCGGTCGAAGCGCATGCGCAGCTCCCGGCGGACGGTGAAGAGCGAGGCCCCGTCCGCCGCGGCCGGCTGGCCGGTGGCCGGGCGCACGGCGTAGACGAAGGTGTGGTCGGAGGTCACCTCCAGCGCGTTCGGGGCGGTCTCCGCCGCGGCGAGGACCCCGCTGACCCGGACCCGGGTGTCGGCCACCACGGCGGTCGCCGGGTCGAAGCGGACGAGCCAGCCCGTGACGGCGTGCCGCCCGTTGCCGGCCGGCACGAGCATGCTCTGGTCGAACTGCGTCAACTGGTCGGGGTCGAGCAGGACGCGCACCGGCCGGGAGGCCTCGCCGGACAGGACGTCGGGGTCCAGCGAGGACTGCACCAGGTAGTCCTTGGCGATGGTCAGAGCGGTTTGGACCTGCTCCTCGGTGAAGTGGCGGGTACGGCGCACGGCGGGAAAGGTGATCCCGGCCGCCCCGATGCGGTACTGGGCCGCCGGACTCTGCGCGTACAGGTCGGCGGGCCGGCCGCCCGGCACGGGCGCGGAGGGCGCGAGCGGGACGACGGTGCTGCTCATCGCCTCGGCCGGATCCCCGGCGGGCGGCACGTAGGGATTGCGCAGCCCCATGTAGACGGCGCCGGCGAGCGCCAGGGCGATGCACAGCACGATGATCCGGCCCTGCCGGGCCGCACCGCCGCCGGAGCCGCCGCGGGGTCCCGGATGGCCTCCGCCGGTCGACCAGATCGAGCGGCTCCGTACGGCGCGGGCGTGCTCGCCCATGCGCTCCTGTGCCGAGAACTCCTGGAGCCGGGCAGCCCGGACGAAGTCCTCGTCGAACACCACCGACCGGTACTCGTCGGCCCGGAACTCGTCGTCGGCCCCGCCGGCACCCTCGGGGGTGCCGCTCGGCGGATCTCCTGGCATGGCCATCGCTTCTCCCCGCTGTCCCCGCTCCAGAGAAGCCCCCGGCTCCGGCGATGGGGAGCGGGGTCGTACCTTCAGGGTTGGCGGCTGACGCGGTCCATAAACGCTCCGGCGCCGGTGACTTCGCCCATCGGGACGCTGGCGGGGGCCGGAGCCGGTTCCGCGTCGCTCGCCGCGCTGCGGTACACGGCGCTGAAGGCGAGCGCGATCATGCCGAGGCCCATCACGAAGGCGAGCACCCAGGCGACCGGGCGCAGCCACGGCGAGCGGCCGCGGTAGGGGCGCAGGCTGCCGCCGTAGGCCCCGTACGGGCCTTCCCCGGAGCCTGCTCCGTGGCCGTGGTCCCAGCCCGAGTCGTCGGAGTGGTAGCCGTCGGCGCCGCCGTAGGCGTACGCGTCGTAGTCCTCGTCGCCGGTCCAGCCGCCGGCGAAGGCGGCGCGGGCGGCCTCGGCCGCCTCGGCGCGCGCCCGATCGCCGGCCCGCTGGCGCTCTGCGGCGCTCGGTTCACGGATCTCGGCGTTCCGGACGAAGTCCTCGTCGAACACCACGGAGGCGAAGTCCTTGTCCGCGCCTCCGCGGTCGTCGTCGGGCTCCCCGTCGTCCGGGAACGGTTTGCCCCCCACGTCGTCCGGCACGGAACCAGCGTAGACCTGAGGAACACCTTTGGGCAGGGCGTACGCCGAAATCCGGCCACACCGTGTTCAGGCGTCGACTACCGTACGTGACCGTCGCCGGTGACGATGTACTTGGTCGAGGTGAGCTCGGGAAGTCCCATCGGGCCCCGGGCGTGCAGCTTCTGCGTGGAAATGCCGATCTCCGCGCCGAAGCCGAACTGACCACCGTCCGTGAACCGGGTGGAGGCATTCACGGCAACCGTGGTCGAGTCGACCAGCTGGGTGAAGAGGCGGGCGGCGGCCTGCGAGGTGGTGACGATCGCCTCGGTGTGGCCGGAGGTCCAGCGGCGGATGTGGGCGACGGCCTCGTCGAGGGAGTCCACGACACCGGCGGCGATGTCGTACGAGAGGTACTCGGCGGCCCAGTCCTCGTCGGTGGCGGGGAGGGCGGTGACCTTGGAGTCCTCCGCGTACGCGAGCACCCGCTCGTCGCCGTGGACGGTCACGCCTGCGTCGGCGAGGGCGTCCAGGGCGAGGGGCAGGAAGGCGTCGGCGATGTCCCGGTGGACGAGCAGGGTCTCCGCGGAGTTGCAGACCGAGGGGCGCTGGGCCTTGGAGTTGACGAGGATGTCCACGGCCATGGCCAGATCGGCCTGGGCGTCCACGTAGACGTGGCAGTTGCCGGTACCGGTCTCGATGACCGGGACGATGGATTCCTCGACGACGGTCTTGATGAGCGAGGCGCCGCCGCGCGGGATGAGGACGTCGACGAGACCGCGGGCGCGCATCAGCTCGCGGACGGAGTCGCGGGACTCGCCCGGTACGAGCTGGATGGCGTCGGCGGGGAGACCGGCCGAGACGACGGCGTCGCGCAGGATGCCGACGAGGGCGGAGTTGGAGGCGTAGGCCGAGGAGGAGCCGCGCAGGAGGACGGCGTTGCCGGACTTCAGGCACAGTGCGGCGGCGTCGACGGTGACGTTGGGACGGGCCTCGTAGATGATGCCGACGACGCCGAGCGGGACGCGGATCTGGCGCAGGTCGATCCCGTTGGGGAGGGTGGAGCCGCGGACGACCTCGCCGACGGGGTCGGGCAGGGCCGCGACGTCGCGGACGTCGGAGGCGATGGCCGCGATGCGGTCGGGGGTGAGGGTGAGACGGTCGATGACGGTCTCACTGGTCCCGGCGGCGGCCGCCTTCGCCGTGTCGACGGCGTTGGCCTCGACGATCTCGGCCGTACGGGCCTCCAGCGCGTCCGCGATGGCCAGCAGGGCCTTGTCCTTGGCGGACCGCGGGAGGGGGGCGATGGCCGCGGCGGCGGTCCGGGCGGCTTGCGCGGTGGCGATCACGGGCGAGGTCGTGGCATCGAGCGAGGTCATGCCGCCAGGGTAATCCCCGCCCACCCCCGCGCCGATGGGGTTCCACCCCGCGAGACGCCCTTCCTTCCCGACGCGAGGCTCGGGTGGGCGGGTGCGGGTGGGTCGGCCCTGCGGGGCGAGGTCCCTACCCGCCCTTCCACCGTTCCCCGGGCTCCGCCCGGATCCGGAAAGACCCTGGGGCTCCGCCCCAGACCCCGCGCCGGGACGGCAGTGGCGGCAGCACCGACCCGCCACCGCCGGACGGAGTCCCGCGCGTTAATAGGGGTGCACGCCCATGGGGTGGGCCGGGGGTGGGCCGTAGCCTTCGGCGACGCGTTGGTGGTAGGTGGCGCGGTCGATCACTTCCAGGCCGACGATCTCCCAGGGCGGGAGCTTCGCCGAGGAGCGGTGTTCCCCCCAGAGCCGCAGCGCCACGGCCGCCGCGTCGTGGAGGTCGCGAGCTTCCTCCCAGTAGCGGATCTCCGCGTGGTCGTCGGCGTAGCGGCTGGTCAGCAGGAAGGGGTGGTCATGGGCGAGCTGCTCCAGCCCACGGCGTACGTCACACAGCGGCGCGGGCTTCCCGGAGACGCTCAGGGTGATGTGCCAGAGGCGGGAGGCGTCCCGGTCCTCGCCGCTCCCGCCGACGTCACCGTCCCCGGTGCCGACGCTGGTCAGCGCTCGTCTCACCAGCCGCCTCCTTGTCCTGCGCTACGCGTGTCCGCCCCTCACAGTTGACCAGTCCTCGGCTCACCGCGCGGCGGTTTTACCGAACCTCAGCCCTGCAGCAGGACCAGATCGTCACGGTGGACGACCTCCCGCTCGTACTCGGGTCCGAGTTCCCGCGCGAGCTCGCGCGTGGAGCGGCCGAGGAGCTGCGGGAGCTCCTTGGCGTCGAAGTTGACGAGGCCGCGCGCCACCGCCCGGCCGTCGGCCGCGCGCAGTTCCACGGGGTCCCCGGCGACGAAGTCGCCCTCGACCGAGGCGATGCCGGCGGGCAGCAGCGAGCTGCCGCGTTCGGTGACCGCGCGGACGGCGCCGTCGTCCAGGACGAGGTGTCCCTGCGGGGTCGAAGCGTGCTGGAGCCAGAGCAGCCGGTCCGTGGAGCGGCGTCCGGTGGAGTGGAAGAGGGTGCCGGTCGCCCGTCCGGCCAGGGCGTCCGCGGCCTGGCTGGCCGAGGTCAGGACGACGGGGATGCCGGCTGCCGCGGCGATGCGCGCCGCCTCGACCTTGGTGGCCATGCCGCCGGTGCCGACGCCCGCCTTGCCGACGCTGCCGATGGTGACGTGGGCGATGTCCTCGGGGCCGCGCACCTCGTCGATGCGGCTGGTGCCGGGCTGGGACGGGTCCCCGTCGTAGAGGCCGTCGACGTCCGAGAGCAGGACGAGGAGGTCGGCGCGGACCAGGTGGGCCACGAGTGCGGCGAGGCGGTCGTTGTCGCCGAAGCGGATCTCGTCGGTGGCGACCGTGTCGTTCTCGTTGACGACGGGCAGCGCCCCCATGGCCAGGAGCTGGTCCAGGGTCCGGTAGGCGTTGCGGTAGTGCGCGCGCCGGCTCGTGTCGTCGGTGGTCAGGAGCACCTGGCCGACGCGTACGCCGTACCGGGCGAAGGAGGCCGTGTAGCGGGCGACGAGCAGGCCCTGGCCGACGCTCGCGGCGGCCTGCTGGCGGGCCAGGTCGGTGGGGCGGCGGCGCAGGCCGAGCGGGGAGAGTCCGGCGGCGATGGCTCCGCTGGAGACCAGGACGATCTCCTTCTCGCCGCCGCTGCGCGCCTTGGCCAGTACGTCGACCAGCGCGTCCACCCGGTCGGCGTCCAGTCCGCCGGCCGCCGTGGTCAGGGAGGAGGAGCCGACCTTGACCACGATCCTGCGCGCGTCGAGCACACCCTGCCTAGCCGCTGACACTTCTGTCCCCTGACCCTTGACCCTCGCCGAACACGAACCTGCGAACCTGCCCGTTCAATCTACGGGGTGTCCGGGCGGGGCCGCCCAGGGGTTTCAGACCGTGGACGCGCTGTGGGTCTGCTCCGGTTCCGCGGGCTTCTCGCCCGTCCCCGGAATGAGGATCTTGCGCGAGAGGACGTAGGTGAACGGGATGGCCACGACGGCCGCGACCAGGGGCGCGATCTCGGTGGGCATGCCCGCCCAGGTGACCAGGGCGTACAGACCCGCGGACTGGATCACGTAGTTCGTGACGTTGGTCAGCGGGAAGAGCAGGAACTTCTTCCACGTCGGCCTGGTGCGGTAGGTGAAGTAGGTGTTCATGAAGAACGAGCCGACCATCGCCAGCACGAAGGCGATGGAGTAGGCGGCGAAGTACGGCATGAAGGGGTGCAGGAGCAGGTAGATGGCGTAGAAGGTTCCGGTGTTGACTCCGCCCACCAGGCCGAACCGGAGGATCTGGGCGAGCTGGGCCTTCCGGTCGGGGGCCGGCCGCTCGTTCGTCGTGGGTGCCATCAGTTGCTTCGCTCCGCGATCACGGCCTGGGCCTCGGGCAGCAGCGCGTCCCGGACGTCGGTGGACGCGGCCACCCGGTCGGCGCCGTGCGCCTCCTTCACCAGGAAGTGCGGCCGGCGCTTGGTTTCGTAGTAGATGCGGCCGATGTACTCGCCGATCAGTCCCAGCATGATCATCTGGACGCCGCCCAGGCCCGCGATGAGCGCGACGATCGTGACGTATCCCGGGGAGTCCACCCCGTTGGTCATCGCCATGACGGCGATCCACAGGGCGTAGAGCCCCGTCAGGGCCACCAGCGACACGCCCACCCAGATACCGATGCGCAGCGGCCGGTTGTTGAAGGAGATGAGCCCGTCCATGCCGTAGTTCAGCAGCGCGCCGAACTTCCACTTCGTCTCGCCGGCCTCGCGCTGCGCGTTGCGGTAGTCGAAGTGGACCGTGTCGAAGCCGATCCAGGAGAACAGCCCCTTGGAGAAGCGGTTGTACTCGGGCAGCGACAGCAGGGCGTCCACGGCCGGCCGGGACAGCAGCCGGAAGTCGCCGACGCCGTCGGTGAGCTCCACGTCGACCCAGCGGTTGATGCCCCGGTAGTAGAGGCGGCTCAGCGCCGTGCGGAGCTTCTTGTCCCCTTCGCGGGTGCGGCGGGCAATGATCTGGTCGTGGCCCTGCCGGTAGTAGTCGAGCATCGTGGCGATGAGCTCGGGCGGGTGCTGGAGGTCCGCGTCCATGATGACCACGGCGTCGCCGGTCGCCTCGCGCAGGCCGGCGAGCATGCCGGCCTCCTTGCCGAAGTTTCGGCTGAAGGAGACGTAGCGGGTCCGGTCGCCGTGCTGGGCCGCGATCTTGCGGAGCTTGCCGAGGGTTCCGTCGCGGCTTCCGTCGTCGACGTAGCAGACCTCGTACTCGACCGGAAGGGCGTCCAGGACCTTGCGGATCTCCGTGTCGAAGCTGTCGATGACGGCTTCCTCGTTGTAGCAAGGGACTACTACAGACAGCTTCATGAACACTTCCTGCGGTCCGAACGGGTGATTTACGGCGACCGGACCTGCCACTCACCTCTTCCTTAGAAGTATGCACGGCGGTGGTTGCCCTGCCTGGGGTGAGTGCGGCACACGGTAGCTTTGACGGGATAAGCGGAATGAAACAGAGGGATCGAGGTGCACGTGCCTGACGTCTCCGTGGTCGTCATCGTCTACAACGACGCAGAGCGTCTCCCGGCAGCCGTCCAGTCGGTTTTGGACCAGACCCTGCACGGGGTCGAAGTCGTGATCGTCGACGACTTCAGCAAGGACGGGTCCTACGCGGTCGCCCAGGAGCTCGAAACCGCGCATCCGGGGAGGGTGCGCGCCTTCCGGCTGCCGGAGAACAGCGGGGGCTGCGGCGCCCCGCGCAATCACGGCATCCAGCAGGCCACCGGAACCTACGTCATGTTCCTGGACAGCGATGACGTGCTGGAACGCAATGCCTGCCGCAACATGCTGGACGCCGCCGAGCGGACCGGGTCCGACCTGGTCTCGGGCATGTGCGTCCGGGTCCACCTCGACAACCGTTGGGGCAAGACCACCGAGTGGTACCCGTGGATCTACGCGCGCACCCGCACGCTGGAGTCGATCACCGAGTACCCGGACCTGCTGGTCTACGACACCCTCTCCACGAACAAGTGCTACCGGCGCGCGTTCCTGCTGGAGCAGGGCCTGGAATTCCCGGTGGGCATCCACTACGAGGACCTGCTCTTCTCCGCGCAGGCCTACGTCGCCGCCCGCCGCATCACGCTCATCCCGAACCACGTCTACTACTGGAACGTGATCGAGAAGGCCTCGGCGAAGTCGATCAGCAACCGGCGCCACGAGATCGAGAACTTCGTCCACCGGATGGAGATCCACCGCCGCGTCGACGAGCTGCTGGCGGCCAAGGGCCACGCGGAGATCAAGTCCGCGAAGGACGCCAAGTTCCTCAAGCACGACCTGGTGCTCCACCTGCGGGACCTGCCCCTGCTCGGTGACGCCTACCGCCAGGAGTTCGCCCGGCTGGCCAACGGCTACCTGGCCGGCATCGACCCGGCCGCGTACGACAACGTCAGCAACCTCCAGGCCATCTGCGCCTACCTGCTCGGCAAGGAGGACTGGGACAACCTCCTGCCCGCCGCCGACGCCATGACCAACCAGGGCCGGCTCACCTCCCCGCTCGCCGAGCGCGACGGGCGCGTCTACTGGTGCGGCCGGCACATCGACGGCCCCGACGCCGACGAGGCCCGCCGGATACTGGACGTCACCGACCAGGGCTACGCCGGTGCGCCGCTCGGCTCCCTCACCCTGGGCAACCGCCTCACCGCGTACGAGGACGACGGCCGCGGCACGGTCACCCTGTCGGGTGCCGTGGTGAACCCGCTGGGCCGGATCCGCCCCGAGGCGGAGCTGAAGGCCTCGCTGGAGTTCCGGGCCCGCCGGCAGATCGGCGTCCGCTCCTTCAGCTTCCCGGTGGCAACCGTGCGCCACGCCGGTGACACGATCGAGTGGAAGGCCACGGCCGACATCGGCAGCACGGTCCGCCCGCTCGGCATCATCGACGCGGTCTGGGACGTACGCCTGAAGTTGACGGCCGGCAGCGACCGGGTCACCACCCGCGTCTCCGTCGGCGGGGTCGACCTGGAGAAGGCCGCCCGGCTGCGGGTGCGCCCGAGGCTGACCCGGCTGGTCTCCGACCGCTTCGAGCCGGAGATGACCAAGAAGGGCAACCTCTCCTACGTCCTGACCGCCGAGGGCGCCGCCGCCGTGCGCACCCAGACGCTGATCAACAGCGCGATGCACGGCAAGGCCGCGGGCGTGGTCAAGCGGGGCCTACGCAGGGCCCTGCGGGCCCGCCGCAACATCGGCTCGGGCGAGCAGAAGGTGAAGGTCTACCACGAGGTCTTCTCGAAGCTGCCCATCAAGAAGGGCACGGTCGTCTTCGAGAGCCACATGGGCAAGCAGTACAGCGACAGCCCGAAGGCGATCTACGAGGAACTGGTGCGCTCCGGCGTGCAGTTCGAGGCGATCTGGTCGTACGCGGGCGGCCGCCCCACCGGCTTCCCCAAGGAGGCCACCCTGGTGCGGCGTTGGAGCTGGGCCTACCTGCGGGCGCTGGCGCAGGCCGAGTTCTGGATCGACAACCAGGGCTTCCCGCTGGCGCTGGCCAAGCGCCAGGGGACCACGTACATCCAGACCTGGCACGGCTCGGCACTGAAGCGGATGGGCTTCCACGAGCCCCGCACCAAGGCGCAGGACCGTGCGGGCCAGGGCCGCTTCCAGGCGGCCGTCGACCGCTTCGACCACTTCCTGATCCGTTCCGAGCACGACGCCCGCACCCTCGCCAAGGGTTTCCGGCTGCGTGACGAGGTGCTGCTGCGCACCGGATACCCGCGCAACGACGCCCTGGTCGCGGCCCACCGCTCCGAGGCGAACAGCGGCGAGCGGGTCCGCGGCGCCCTGGCCGGCGAGTTCGGGATCGACCCGGAGAAGAAGGTGCTGCTGTACGCGCCGACCTTCCGGGCGAACGCGGACGGCGCGGTGGAGGGCTTCGAGTTCCCCTTCGACGTGGAGGAGTTCGCCGACCGGCTCGGCGACCGCTTCACGCTGCTGGTGCGCACCCACTACCTCAACAGCGTCACGCTGCCGCCTTCGGTCGCGGGCCGGGTCATCGACGTGTCCAAGCACCACGACATCACTCCGCTGTTGGCGCTCGCCGACGGGCTGATCACCGACTACTCGTCCGTGATGTTCGACTACGCGGTCCTGGACCGGCCGATGCTGTTCTTCGCGTACGACTACGAGAAGTACGCGAACGACATCCGCGGCACGTACTTCGACCTCAAGGAGAAGGCCCCGGGCCCGGTGGTCGCCACCGCGGACGAACTGCTCCAGGCCCTCGCCGCCTTCGACGAGGCGGATGCCAAGTACGCCGAGGCGCGCCAGCGTTTCCTCGCCGAGTTCGGCGAGTACGACCGCGGGGACGCGGCCCGCCGGATCGTCGAGAAGTTCTTCACCAGGAGCGGCAAGTGAGCCAGCAGACTTCCACCGCCCCGGAAGCCCCGGAAGCCTCGGAGGGGGCCGTCGGCGGTCGTGACATCTTCCTCGTCTCCAACAGCGTGGACGAGCTCGGCGGCGTGACCACCTGGTCGCACCAGATGGCCCGGCTGTTCAGCGACCGCGGACACCGGGTGCACGTCATCGGCATCGCCCCCGTCGCCGAGGAGATCCGCCAGCAGCTCCCGGCGGACCTGCCCTACGCGGTGACCACGCTGTACGAGGCCCACCCGCCGGCGGCCCGTAGGCTGCACGGCATCAAGGGCCGGCTCAACGCACCCGAACGGCGCCGCCAGGCGGCCCGCCGGGCGAAGATGCGCGCCAAGGCGGACCGGTTGGGCGCGCTGCTGCGCGCGGCCCGCCCCGGCGCCGTGGTGATCGTCACCCAGGTCTGGGCGATGGAGTGGGTGGCCCTCGCCGACACCAAGGGCTGCACCGTCATCGGCATGAGCCACGAGTCCTTCGAGGCCAGCAACAAGTCCACCCGGGGCCAGCGGGTCCGCCGGTTCTACCGGGACGTCGACCGCATGCTCGTGCTGACCCCCGAGGACTCCGACCTCTGGATCCGCTCGGGCATGGAGAACGTCTCCAGCATGCCGAACCCGCTGCCGTTCATGCCGGCCTCCCCCGCGCCGCGCACCGAGAAGGTCGTGGCGAGCGTCGGCCGCCTCGCCTTCGAGAAGGGCGTGGACCTGCTGCTCGACGCCTGGGCCGACGCCTCCCCGCACCACCCCGACTGGGTCCTGCGGATCTACGGGGCGGGCCTGGAGGAGGCGACCCTGCGGGCGCACGCCGCCGGGCTCGGCCTGGAGGACTCCGTGGAGTGGATGGGCAGCACCAGTGACGTGCTGGGCGCGCTGAACGGAGCCTCCGTCTTCGCCCAGGCCTCGCGCGCCGAGGGCTTCCCGATCACGCTGCTCGAGGCGATGGCCGCGGGCGTGCCGGTGGCCGCCTTCGACTGCGCGCCGGGCGTACGGGAGATCGTGACGCACGGCGAGGACGGGCTGCTGGCCCGGCTCGGCAACACGATGGAGCTGGCCGGACAGCTGGACCGGCTGATGGCCGGCCGCGAACTGCGCGACCGGCTCGGCGACGCCGCCTTCCGCAATGTGCAGCGGTACTCCAGCGCCGAGATCACCGACCGGTGGGAGGAGCTGTTCTCCTTCCTGGAGCGCTGAGCCCGACGCGCTGAGCCGGCGTACTGCGTACCTACGAAGCCGCCCGCCCCGGAATCGACCGGGGCGGGCGGCTTCTTCGTACGCTCTACGGGCCTCAGGCCTTGCGGTGGGCCTCCCAGCCCTCCCAGGCCGAGGTGATCATCTCGCGGACGTCGTGGCGGGCCTTCCAGCCCAGCTCCGCGGAGATCCGGTCGGCGGAGGCGACGACCTTCGCCGGGTCGCCGGCGCGGCGCGGGGAGACCGCGGGCGCGAACGCGGGATCGGTGTGCCCGGTGACCTCGTTCACCAGCTCGACCATCTCGCGGACGGAAACGCCCTCGCCGCGGCCGATGTTGACGGTGAGGTCCTTGTACTCGCCCTGCGCGCCCCATTCGACGAGCTTGCGGGCGGCCACCACGTGGGCCTCCGCGAGGTCGGCGACGTGGATGTAGTCGCGGATGCAGGTGCCGTCCGCGGTCGCGTAGTCGTCACCGAAGATCCGGGCGCCCTCGCCCTTGTCGAACCGCTCGAAGATCATCGGAACCAGGTTGAAGACCCCGGTGTCGGCGAGCTCGGGGGTCGCGGCGCCCGCCACGTTGAAGTAGCGCAGGCACGCGGTGGAGATGCCGTGGGCCTTGCCCGCGGCGCGGACGATCCATTCGCCCGCCAGCTTCGTCTCGCCGTACGGGCTGAGCGGCAGGCACGGGGTGCCCTCGGTGACGAGGTCCACGTCCGGCATCCCGTACACCGAGGCGGAGGAGGAGAAGAGGAAGTTGCGCACGCCCGCGGCGGCCACGGCCTGGAGCAGGACGGTGAGGCCGCCCACGTTCTCCTCGTAGTAGTGCAGCGGCTTCTCGACGGACTCGCCGACCTGCTTCTTGCCCGCCAGGTGGACCACGCCGGTGATCTGGTGCCGGGCGAAGGTCTCGTCGAGGAACTTCCGGTCCAGTACGGAACCGACCACCAGCGGAACGCCCTCCGGGACACGGGCGGCCTTGCCGGTCGAGAGGTCGTCCAGCACCACCACCTCCTCACCCGCAAGCAGCATCGCGCGGACGACGTGCGCCCCGATGTAACCGGCCCCACCAGTGATCAGAAACGTCATGCGTGTCTCCCCAAATATCTTTCGTACGTCTCGTCCGGCGCCGGACCGTCCAACCGCGTTCCGCTCTAGCCGCGCACTATGCGCGCCCGGTGGAACCGGTGACGGGCCAGGCTCATGACACCCGCGGCACCGGGCGCGAGCCGCAGCGCCAGGGATCCCCCGGTCGTGCGGTACGGCTGCGCCAACAGCACACCGTACCGGCTGCTGGGCATCACCCGTCGGTGGAGCAGGCGGCTGAGGGGGCGGGGGGAGGTGAGCACGGAGCTCCCGTCGGCGCACTCCACGTTCAGTTTCACGTCCCACGCCTGCAGGCCCCGCCGGCCCTCGCCCCGCCCGAGGCGGGCCAGCGTGGTGAGCCGGAAGGGCAGCTCCGCGGTCCACCGGTGGCCGTCCCCGGCGGGGGTGAGCTCCACCGGCTCGGCGACCAGCAGCTCCCCCAGGTCGCCCCGGGGCTGGAAGCGCAGCTGGACGGTGCGCGGGCCGGCCGCGGCGAGCCGCCCGTACAGGTCGTGCACCTGGATCCGGAGCCCTGCGCAGCCGTTCGGTTCGGCGTCGATGGTGACGGGCAGGTCCGCCGTCTCGAGCTCGTCCAGCCGGTCCAGCTCGACCGGCAGCGTGTCGCTCCAGACCGGCGTCCCGGAGGGGTTGGTCGCGTACGGGGGCAGCAGGCGGGGCGGGTCGGCGGCGAAGCGGGTCAGCCGCAGCAGGTCGGCGGGGGCGGGCGGCACCTCGGTGGCGCGCAGCACTCGTACGATCCAGCGGGCGTGCGCCCCGGCGGCCTCGATGTCGGCTTCGGAGAACCCGGCGACGTAGTCACGGGTCAGCGTCCACCAGGCGGCCTGGTAGTCGGGGTCATCGCCGAGCTCGCGCAGGTACATGCGCAGGTCGTACTCCAGGAACTTCACCTGGCAGGCCCGGCCCAGCTCGGGGGAGGACGCCTTCATGAGCCGGGAGGCCACGCGGTGGGCCTCCACGCGGGCACTCCAGTTGCCGACGTCCTTGCGGTCCAGGGAGATGGAGACCTGGGCGGCGTTGCGGCGCACGTGCCACACGTAGACGAGGTCGCCGATCACCGCGATGCGGGGGCGGGCGGCCAGTACGCGGGCCGTGAAGACGAAGTCCTCGTAGATGAACCGGCCGTCCGGGAAGCGGATCCCGTACATGTCCAGGAAGGCCCGCTCGTACAGCTTGTTGACGCAGAGGGTGTCCCGGACCAGCTCCGGCCGGTCCGCCGGGCGCTCGATGACCTCGCCCGGCGCGTACAGGCCGGGCACCCAGGGCACGTCGCGGCTCTCGGGCAGTTCGCGGCGGACGCACGACCCGACGGTGACCGGCGACCGGTGCTCCCCGGCCGCGCTCACCAGGGCCTCGACCGCCCCGCGGGGCAGGACGTCGTCACTGTCCAGGAACATGACGTACGGGGCGGTGGCGGCCGCGATCCCGTCGTTGCGGGGGGTGCCGCAGCCCCCGCTGTTCTCCGTGCGGTGCACGACCTTCACGCGGGAGTGGCGGGCCGCCAGCTCGTCCAGCACCTCGGCGGTGCCATCGGAGGACGCATCGTTGACCGCGATGACCTCGGCAACGACCGGGCCTTGGGCAAGGGCCGAAGAGACGGCCTGACCGACGAGCGCGGCATCGTTGTACGCGATCACGACGACGGCAACTGTGGGGGTATGGATGCTCGTCACCCGTGGATCCTAGGCCACCGGAGTAAACGTGACCTTAAGACGGGTCACTCGAACGGGGGATAAACGGAATCCTGTGACGAGCCTGTGACGACGGCCGGAGACCCGGCCGTCGCCCTCTGCAACGGCCCGATCAGAAGGGACGGAACTCGTCGTACTCCTTCTGGGCGGAATCCCGCTCGGCTTCCTTCTCCTTGCGGCGCGTGGTCGCCGGACGCGGCGCCTCCAGACGGTGGTCCTCACCGCGGCGGCCCAGCATCTCGGCACCGGCCATCATGGTCGGCTCCCAGTCGAAGACGACCGCGTCCTCGTCGGAACCGATCGCGACGCCGTCACCCGCACGGGCACCGGCCTTCTTCAGCGCCGCCTCGACGCCGAGGCGGTTGAGGCGGTCGGCGAGGTAGCCGACGGCCTCGTCGATGTTGAAGTCGGTCTGGCGGACCCAGCGCTCCGGCTTCTCGCCGCGCACGCGGTACACGTCCTCGGCCTCGTCGTAGGTGATGGTGAAGCCCGAGTCGTCCACGGCCTTCGGACGGATGACGATGCGGGTCGCCTCCTGCTTCGGCGTACGGGCGCGGAACTTCGCAATGACCTCGGCGAGGAAGTAGGACAGCTCCTTGAGGCCCGTACGGGAGACCGCGGAGACCTCGAAGACCTTGTAGCCGCGGGCCTCCAGGTCCGGACGGACGATGTCGGCGAGGTCCTGGCCGTCGGGGATGTCGACCTTGTTGAGGACGACGAGGCGCGGGCGCTTCTCCAAGCCGCCGCCGTAGAGCTTCAGCTCCTCCTCGATGGCGTCCAGGTCGGCGAGCGGGTCGCGGTCGGACTCCAGGGTCGCGGTGTCCAGGACGTGCACCAGGATCGAGCAGCGCTCGACGTGGCGCAGGAACTCCAGGCCGAGGCCCTTGCCCTGGCTGGCGCCGGGGATGAGGCCCGGGACGTCGGCGATCGTGTAGACCGTCGAGCCGGCGGTGACGACGCCCAGGTTCGGGACGAGGGTGGTGAAGGGGTAGTCGGCGATCTTCGGCTTGGCCGCGGAGAGCACCGAGATCAGCGAGGACTTGCCGGCGCTCGGGAAGCCGACCAGCGCCACGTCGGCGACGGTCTTGAGCTCCAGGATGACGTCGCCGCCGGTGCCGGGTACGCCGAGGAGCGCGAAGCCGGGGGCCTTGCGGCGGGCGGAGGAGAGCGCCGCGTTGCCGAGGCCGCCGCGGCCGCCCTCGGCGGCCACGTAGGTGGTGCCCTGGCCGACGAGGTCGGCGAGGACGTTGCCCTCCTTGTCGAGGACGACGGTGCCGTCCGGCACCGGCAGGATCATGTCCTCGCCGTCCTTGCCGGAACGGTTGTCGCCCGCGCCGGGCTTGCCGTTGGTGGCCTTGCGGTGGGGGCTGTGGTGGTACTCCAGCAGGGTGGTGATCGACTGCTCCACCACCAGGATGACGTCGCCGCCACGGCCGCCGTTGCCGCCATCGGGGCCGCCGAGCGGCTTGAACTTCTCCCGGTGAACGGAGGCGCAGCCGTGGCCCCCGTTACCCGCGGCGACGTGCAGCTCGACGCGGTCCACGAAGGTGGTCATGGTTGTTCCTCCAGATACAGCGGAAATGTCCCGGAAACCCGGGGGGTAGGCCTTGCTACCCATTAAACGTGTCTATGTGACAACGCGCCGAGGGCGGACCTCTCTTCCCGGCTCGCGCCGGGAAGAGTTGAGATCCGCCCTCGGGGTGTTACGAACGCTTCAGATCAGCAGAGCTGAATCAGGCGGCCGGAACGATGTTGACGACCTTGCGGCCACGGTGCGTGCCGAACTCGACCGAACCGGCCTGCAGCGCGAACAGCGTGTCGTCGCCACCACGACCGACACCCGAACCCGGGTGGAAGTGGGTGCCGCGCTGGCGGACGAGGATCTCACCAGCGGAAACGACCTGACCGCCGAAGCGCTTCACGCCGAGCCGCTGAGCGTTGGAATCGCGCCCGTTCCGGGTGGACGATGCGCCCTTCTTGTGTGCCATGTCTCAGTCCCTCTTACTTCGCAGCCGCGGGGATACCGGTGACCTTGATCGCCGTGTACTGCTGGCGGTGACCCTGGCGACGGCGGTAGCCGGTCTTGTTCTTGTACCGAAGGATGTCGATCTTGGCACCCTTGTGGTGGTCCACGATCTCGGCCTGGACCTTGATGCCGGCCAGGACCCACGGGTCGCTGGTCACGGCTTCGCCGTCGACAACGAGCAGGGTCGAGAGCTCGACCGTGTCGCCAACCTTGGCAGTGGGAATCTTGTCAACTTCAACGATGTCGCCGACAGCAACCTTGTGCTGGCGACCACCGCTGCGCACGATGGCGTACACGCGGATCTCTCTCTCACTCGAGTTCGGGAACCCCTGAAGCCAGCCGGCCCCGCGTGAACCGCAGGCCGGCCTCCCCCGAGCCGCGAGGCGGTCCGGGAGGTGAGGTGCTCAGTGGATTGGCGTGCGCATAGACACGCCAGCGACCTAGGTTACGGGGCCCGGTCGGAGGGGTCAAACCGGGGTCACGCCGGGGTCTCGGAGAGGGGCGCGCCCGGCCGTCCACGGCGGCCGGGACGGGCCGTACGACGCCGCTGACACCCCGCACGGGCCCTCCCGGCCTCCCCTGGACGGCCGGGTCCGGCGGTCCACCCGCCGGGCCGCGCAGACGCCTCCGCGCAGCCCTGAAGGCCAAAGCCCCCGCCCGGCACCAAGAGGTGCCGGGCGGGGGCCGGTGGAACGGGATCCGCGGATCAGGCTTCGGTCGGAGCCGAGACGGAGGGCAGCGTCTGCTGCTCGGCCGCCGAGGTCTTCTTCGTCGCCCGCTTCACGACCGTCTTCTTCTCAGCCGTCTTCGCCGCCGTCTTGGCCGTCGTCGTCTTCTTGGCCGCGGTCTTCTTCACGGCCGCCGCCTTCTTGGCCGGGGCCTTCTTCGCCGCGGTCGTGGTCGCCTTCTTGGCGGCCGTCTTGCGGACCGCCTTCTTGGCGGGAGCCGCCGGGGCTTCCTCGACGACGGACTCGGACGGGGTCTCCGCCAGGGTCTCCACCGGCGCCTCGACGACCAGTACGGCCGCCTCCGCGCCCGCCGGGGAACCGGCCGGAGCGGTGGCCTTACGGGTGGCACGGCGACGCGGACGAGCCGGCGCGGCCTCAGCCACAGGCTCGGCCGGGGTCTCGACGACGACCGGCGCGGCCTCGACGACGACCTCGGGCTCCGGCTCCGGCGCGGCCACGGGGGCCTCGGCCACCGGCTCCGGGGCCTGGACCGCCTCGGCCGGGGCGCCCGCCGGAGCGGTCGCCTTCCGGGTGGCGCGGCGGCGGGTGCGGCCCTTGGGGGCCTCCTCCACGACCGGCTCCGCGACGATCGCCTCGGCGATCTCGACGGCGGCCTCGGGCTCTGCAGCCTCGACGACCTCGACGAGCTCCTCCTCGGCCTCGACGACCGGCTCGGGCTCCGCCACGGGGGCCGCGGGAGCCGCGGCCGCCGGGGTACGGTCCGTCGCCGCACCGCGCGGGGCGCCCGCCGGAGCGGTCGCCTTGCGGGTGGCGCGGCGGCGGTTGCGGCGCCCGCTCACTCCGGCAGCGGCCTCGGCCTCGGCCGGGCTGCTGTAGAGCTCCTCGTCCGTGGCGAAGGAGGGCTCGGACAGCGCCACGGGGGCGGCGACCTCCGCGGCCAGCTCCGCCTCGGTCTCGATCTCGTAGACGTCGCCCTCGGCGGTGTCCACGGCCTCGATCTCGTGGTCGTGCTCCTGTCCGGCCTGGCCACCGCGGCGCTTGGAGCGCTTGCCGTTGCCACCGCCGCCGACCACGGTCGGGGTCTCCATGTGCACGATGACGCCGCGGCCGTTGCAGTGGACGCAGGTCTCGGAGAAGGACTCCAGCAGACCCTGGCCCACCCGCTTGCGGGTCATCTGGACCAGACCCAGCGAGGTCACCTCGGCGACCTGGTGCTTGGTGCGGTCACGGCCCAGGCACTCCAGCATGCGCCGCAGGACCAGGTCGCGGTTGGACTCCAGGACCATGTCGATGAAGTCGATGACCACGATGCCGCCGAGGTCGCGCAGCCGCAGCTGGCGCACGATCTCCTCGGCCGCCTCCAGGTTGTTCCTGGTGACGGTCTCCTCGAGGTTGCCGCCCTGACCGGTGAACTTGCCGGTGTTGACGTCGATGACGATCATCGCCTCGGTCTTGTCGATCACAAGCGAACCGCCCGAGGGCAGCCACACCTTGCGGTCGAGCGCCTTGGCGAGCTGCTCGTCGATCCGGTACGTCGCGAAGACGTCCACCTCGGAGGTCCAGCGCGACAGCCGGTCGGCCAGGTCCGGGGCCACGTGGTTCACGTAGCCGTGGATGGTCTCCCAGGCGCTGTCACCGCTGACGATGACCTTGGTGAAGTCCTCGTTGAAGATGTCGCGCACGACGCGGACGGTCATGTCCGGCTCGCCGTACAGGAGGCTCGGCGAAGAGGTCGTGAGCTGCTTCGACTTCTTCTGGATGTCCTCCCACTGGGCCTGCAGACGCTCGACGTCGCGGCGCAGCTCGTCCTCGCTCGCGCCCTCGGCGGCGGTGCGCACGATGACGCCCGCATCCTCGGGGACGATCTTCTTGAGGATGGTCTTCAGACGCGCGCGCTCGGTGTCGGGCAGCTTGCGGCTGATGCCGGTCATCGAGCCCTCGGGCACGTAGACCAGGTAGCGGCCGGGCAGCGAGACCTGGCTGGTCAGGCGGGCGCCCTTGTGGCCGATCGGGTCCTTGGTGACCTGCACCAGGACCGACTGGCCGGACTTGAGGGCCGACTCGATGCGGCGCGGCCCGTTGGCCATGCCGAGCGCCTCGAAGTTGACCTCACCGGCGTACAGGACGGCGTTGCGGCCCTTGCCGATGTCGATGAAGGCGGCCTCCATGGACGGCAGCACGTTCTGGACCTTGCCCAGGTAGACGTTGCCGACGTACGAGGTGGCTTCTTCCTTGTTGACGTAGTGCTCGACGAGCACGTTGTCCTCGAGGACGCCGATCTGGGTGCGCTCGCCGGACTGGCGGACGACCATGACGCGCTCGACGGCCTCGCGGCGGGCCAGGAACTCGGCCTCGGTGATGATCGGGACGCGGCGGCGGCCCTGCTCGCGGCCCTCGCGGCGGCGCTGCTTCTTGGCCTCCAGGCGGGTCGAGCCCTTGATGGACTGGACCTCGTCGGAGGAGGTGGAGCCGGCGACGGACTCGGAACGCTCGCGCGCCGGGCGCGGCTCGCGGACCTTGACGACCGTGCGCACACCGTCGTCCTCGGCCGCGTCGGCGTCCGTGCCACCGTCACCGCTGCGACGGCGACGACGCCGGCGACGACGGCTGGAGCTGGAGCCGAGGGCCCCGTTCTCCTCGTCGTCCTCGGCCTCTTCCTCATCTGCCTCTTCGGCGGACTCGGACTCGGACTCGGCCTCTTCCTCGGCGGACTCGTCGAGGTCGGCGGCCTCACCGCGACGGCGGCGACGGCCACCGCGGCGGCGACGGCGCGACGGGCGGTCGCCCGACTCGTCGAAGTCGTCCTCGGCGGAGCCCTCGAGCTCGGCCTCGGCCTCTTCCTCGACCAGCTCTACGTCGGCCAGCGTGACCGGGCCGGACGGCGCGGCGGCGGCCGGGGCCACGGGCGCGGCGGTCTCGGCGGCGGCTCCGCGGCCACGGCGGCGGCGACGGCCGGCCGGCTGCGGGGCGGGGGCCGGGGCGGCCTCGGCCTCGGTCTCGACG
>NZ_JBHVYI010000082.1:0-38030 GCF_042880975.1 Streptomyces sp. NPDC058289 | reverse complement strand
GTGGGGTTTTTGTTGGGGGGGGCGTGGGGTGGATATGCGGGGGGGGTGGGGGGTTTTGGGGGGTGGGGTTTTTTTTTTGTTGGCCCGGGGGCCGTCCGGCCCCGGGGACCGGTCCTCCCCTGCTTGACCTGGAGCCCCGAGCTCTCAAGGTCATCCCTTCGGACCGTCTTCCCCGAGCGGTCCGCCTCCCTGTTGAAAGGATCTCCATCGGCAGCGGCGGTCAATCCTTGAGCAAGGTCACTCGAAAGAGCGGTGTTGGCGGCGAGAACCCCGTTTTCGAATACGGGTTCGATACGGTGGCCGGGAGCGAAGGGGGTGCATCTGCGGTGGTACGACGCCTCGATGTGACGGGGGCCGACGGCGTACGCCTGGCGGCCTGGGAGTTCTGCGCAGCGGCCGCGGAGCGTGAGCCCGCGCCGGAGCCGTTGCCGCCACGTTCGTCCTCGGGTGAGCCCGCGGCCCTCTTACTGCACGGCCTGATGGGCCGTGCCTTCCACTGGGCGGGCACCGCCCGCTGGCTCGGCGCGAGCCGCCGCGTCGTGGCCCTGGACCAGCGCGGCCACGGCCAGAGCGAGCGCCCCCCGACCTCCGGCCCCGGCAGCTCCGTCGCCTACGGACGCGAGGCCTTCGTGGCCGACGCCGAAGCGGCCGTCGAGCAGCTCGGCCTCGCACCGGTGACGCTGATCGGCCACTCCATGGGCGCCCTCACGGCCTGGCAGCTCGCGGCCCGCCGCCCCGACCTCGTGGCGGCCCTGGTCATCTGCGACATGCGGGCGTCCGCGCTGGGGGAGGCGTCGCAGCAGGAGTGGGAGGAATGGTTCCGCCACTGGCCGCTGCCGTTCCCCACTCAGGACGCCGCGCGGCGCTGGTTCGGCGAGGACGACCCGCGGGTGGAGCGCCCGGATCCCGGCCGGGGCGAGTTCTTCGCGGAGGTGATGCACCAGGCGGACGACGGCTGGCGCCCGCTGTTCTCGCGCCGTCAGATGCTGACCGCGCGGGAGACGTGGGTGCACGACGCGCACTGGGAGGAGCTCGCCCAGGTCCGCTGCCCGACGCTGGTCGTCCGCGGCTTGGACGGCGAACTGGGCCGGGCGGAGGCCCAGGAAATGGTCCGCGTCCTGCCGGCCGGACAGTACGCGGAGATCCCGGACGCCGGCCACTACCTCCACTTCGACCACCCGACGGCTTGGCGCGCAGCGGTGGAGCCGTTCCTGGAGGGGGTCAAGACGTCGGCGTGAGGGGCGGGCGGGGCCGGCGGGGATCTGGTGGGTCCGGCGGGGCCGGGCGGGGCCCGGCGGGCCTTGAAGGCGGCTGTTGGGCCGCGCGCCCTCTGCCGCCCCCGTCGCTCCTGCGGGCCCCCGTGGGGCCGCCTTGCGGGGCTTACGAGGCTTGGCGGGGCCGGGTGAGTCGGCGAGGGTGGCTGTTGGGCTGGGTGCGCGCCGCATCACCCCGCCGCTCCTGCGGTCTTACGGCCTGGCGGGGTCCGATGGGCCGGTGAGGGCGGCTGGTTGGGCCCGGCCGACCTTCTGCCGCCCCCGGTGCTCCTGCGGGTCCCTGAGGGGCCGCCTTGCGGGGTCCTACGAGGCCCGGCGGGGCCCAGTGGGTCGGTAATGGCGGTTTGTGTGGGCCGTGGGCCCGTGTCCGTCGCTCCCGTGGGCCCCTGCCGTGCCTACGGGGCCTTGCGTGGGGCTTCGCGGATCCTGCGGGGGGTCAGGTGGCGGCCGGAGAGCGGCCGTTGGCGGCTCGCCCAAGCAATTGGGCGCCGGTAGATGACCGAGGGCGGGTGGCCGCCGGTGGATGGGCGTGGGTAGATGGCGCCCGATCCGGGCCCCGCTCTCGATGGGCCCCGTGGGCTGATGGCCGTGGGTGGTGGATGGCCGCGGGCGGGTGGGTGGTCGTCGGTGGTTGGGCGGTTGGGGGCGTGTGGCTAGGGCCTGTCGTCAAACTCCCTTCTGCCTCGCCCTTCGGGCGACGACGGGAGTTTGACGACAGGCCCTAGGGGCGCAGCATGCGTAGGGCGTCGGGCAGTGTGAGGGGGGTGTCACTCCAGGAGCAGAGCTCCAGCCATGCCAGGCGGCCGTTTTGGGTGAATGCCAGGATCTCGCCGATGCAGTGCTCGGCCGCGTCGTACAGCTGGGCCTCGGCCGCCACCACGGTCCCGGCGGGCAGCGGGGCCGCTGCCACCGCTTCCGCATCCAGGTCGAAGTCCGTCGTGCCGCAGCCGCACGAGCAGCGTCCGGTCGCCCGTAGGTGCGGCACTTGGAGGCGGAGCGCGCGGTGGACCGCGTCCTCCGTGCCGAGCAGGACGTCCAGCGCTTCGGCGACATCGGGGGGCAGCCCCGCTGCGGGGCCGGTCACGGGCCGTCCAGGAGGGTGAGCTGGTCCGGCAGGGGGAGGGCTTCGCCCGTGGCGAAGGCGGTCGCGAACGCCTCCGGGCCCAGGGCTGCGCGGGCTCGGGCCGTCGCCCGGTCGGTGTCGGTGCGTTCCGCCCGGGGACGCGGGGTGCCCACCGAGGCGCGCAGCGCCGTCGCCGTGCCCAGCAGGGAGGCCGCCCGGGCGGGCGGGAGTATCCCCGCCAGGCCTTCGAGGGCCAGGGCGAGCGCGCGGGGGTCCCCGGTGCGGCGGGCCGCCGCGAGGCCCTCCCGGTGCAGGGACTCCGCCGCGGCCGGGTCGGCCCGCAACTCCGCGACGTACCCCAGCTCCGCCAGGATCAGCGCGGCCCCGGAGTCCACCCCGAGCCGCTGGTTCCAGTCGAGCCACGGCCGCAGCAGGACTTCGGCGCCGTCCAGGTCTCCGCTGCGCCGTGCGCCCAGGGCGAGCCCGATCGTCGCGAACTGCTCGGCCGGGCGGTGGCATTGCTCCTCCGCCAGCTGCAGGGCCTGCTCGTGCAGGACGGCCGCGCACGCGAGGTCGCCGGTCAGCAGCGCGATGCGGCCCTGCCGGGCCAGCCGGAAGGAGGCGTGCGTCCACAGCTCCAGTTCCTGCGCGTCCCGTACGCCGTCCTCGTGGAGCCGCGCCGCGGCCGCGTAGTCCCCGGTCACCTCGGCGAGGATGCCGAGCTGCTCCGAGGTCTGCAACTGGCCCCAGCGGTCGCCGAGTTCGGTGAAGACCGCGGCGGCAGCCTCCGCGTTGCGGCGCAGTTCCGCGAGGTTGCCGTCGTAGAGGGCCCGGGTCGAGAGGGTGAGCAGGGCGACCGCTTCGCCCCAGCGGTCGCCGGTCGCGCGGAACTGGGCCGGGAAGAGGATGAGTTCGTTCTCCAGGACGCCGGAGCCGAAGCCGCACCGGGCGTAGGCCAGCAGCCACTGTCCCCGGAGGTCGGCGCCGGAGAAGTCGCCGCCCAGGTGGCTGTCGTCCCCGCCGAGCAGTGCGAAGGCGGCGTGCAGGGTCGTGGAGCCCGCTGCGCGGGTGGCCTCGGTGGCCTCCTGGATCCGGCCGCGCAGGAACCAGTACCAGGACTGCGCGCCGACCAGCCGCAGCCCCACATCCCCGGACCCCGTGTGCTCCAGGGCGGCCCGGGTGTTGAGGCTCTCCCGGTCGAGCCGCCGCAGCCATTCGCCCTGCTCGGGCCCGTGCAGTCGCTCGGCCGCGCGCTCGGCGAACCCCGCGTAGTACTCCGCGTGCCGCTGCCGGGTCGCGCCCGTCTCTCCGGCGGCGTCGAGCCGCTCCAGCCCGTACGCCGCCACCGACTCCAGCAGCCGCAGGCGCGTGCCCCCGTACACGGAGTCCCCGTAGGCGGATACGACGAGCGAGCAGTCCACGAGCCGTGTGACGAGATCGAGGACGTCCTGACCGGGGATGCTCTGGCCGGCGGCGCCTTCGTCTGCGCTTTCGTCCGTGCCTTGATCCGCGCACACCGCCTCGGCCGCCTCTACGGTGAATCCGCCCGCGAACACCGACAGCCGGCGCAGTACCGTCGCCTCCGCCGGCGAGAGGAGCTCCCAGCTCCAGTCGATCATCGCGCGCAGCGTGCGCTGGCGGGCCGGGGCGTCGCGGCGCACCTGGTTGAGCAGGCGGAACCGGTCGTGCAGCCGTTCCGCCAGGGCCTCCACCCCCAGGACCCGTACCCGCGTCGCGGCGAGTTCCAGCGCGAGCGGGATCCCGTCCAGCCGGCGGCAGATCAGGGCTACGGCCTCGGCGGTGCCGGGGCCGAGGGCGAAGCCGGGGGCGGCGGCGGCCGCGCGGGCCGCGAACAGTTCCACGGCCTGGGCCTCCGCGAGCGGGGCGACGGCCTCGATCACCTCGCCCGAGAGCGCGAGCGGCTCCTGACTGGTGGCGAGGACGCGCAGTCCGGGGGCGCGGCGCAGGAGCCGGTCGGCGAGGGCCGCGGCGGCCGGGAGGAGGTGTTCGCAGTTGTCGAGTACGAGCAGGGTCGCTCGCCGCTGCAACACCTCGGCGAGCCGCTCCTCGACGGAGCCGCCGCCCGCGTCGTCCTCGCGCATCCCGATCGCGGCGGCCACCGCTTCGGCGACCGACGTGCCGGGTGCGCCGGCGAGTTCCACGAACCACACCCCGTCGGGGTGGGCCCCCTCCAGCCGGGCCGCCGCGGCGAGCGCGAGCCGGGTCTTCCCGACGCCGCCGGGCCCGCACAGCGTCACCAGACGACCGGCTCCGAGCGCCGCGCACACCCGGGCGACGGCCTCCTCGCGCCCCACGAGGGAACTGACGGGGGTGGGCAGGTTCCCGCCGCCGCCCCCGGACGCCCGACCCCGATCCCCCTCAGCCGAAGGTCCGTGCTCCACAACCGAGCCCACGCCTGGGGCCGTTGCGGCCGGGCCCGCGCCGCTTGGGCCCGCGCCGCCTGGACCCGTGACGGCCGGACCCGTGGCGGCCGGAACCGTGGCGGCCGGCGCCGCGACGGCTAGGGCCGGACCGCCCGGGCCCGTGACGGCCGGGGCTGCGGCGGCCGGTGGTATGACGGCCGGGCCTGCGACGCCCGGGGCTGCCACGGCTGAGACCGGACCGCCCGGGACCGCGACGGCCGGGGCTGCCACGGCTGGGACCGGCCCGCCCGGGCCTGCGACAGCCGGGCCTGCGACGGCCGGGGCTGCGGCGCCCGGTGCCGTGACGGCTGGGCCTGCGGTGGCTGGGGCTGCGACACCCGGGACCGCGACGCCCGGGCCTGCGACAGCCGGGCCTGCGACGGCCAGGGCTGCGACACCCGGGGCTGCGGCGGCCGGTGGCGTGACGGCCGGGTCTGCGACGGCCGGGGCTGCCACGGCTGGGACCGGCCCGCCCGGGACCGCGACAGCCGGGCCTGCGATGGCCGGGGCTGCGGCGCCCGGTGCCGTGACGGCTGGGCCCGTGACGGCCTGGGCTGCGACGCCCGGGGCCACGGCGGCCGGGCCTGCGATGGCCGGGCCTGCGACAGCCGGGGCTGCGACGCCCGGGGCCGCCACGGCTGGGATTGGACCGCCCGAGGCTGCGGCGGCCGGGACCGGACCGCCCGGGACCGCGACGCCCGGGCCCGTGACGGCCTGGGCTGCGACGCCCAGTGCCACGGCGGCCTGGACTGCGACGGCCGGGGTTGCGACGGCCGGAGCTGCGACACCCAGTGCTGCGGCGGCCGGGGCCGCGACGGCCGGGCCCGAGACAGCCGGGACTGCGACGCCCGGCGCCGAGACGCCCGGCGCCGAGACGGCCGGGCCTGCGACGCCCGGTGCCGCCACGGCCGGGACCGGACCGCCCCCCGCCACCGGCCCCGCCAGCGCCGGGTCCTGGCGGAGGATGGCTTCGTGCAGGGCCGAGAGCTCCGCGCCGGGGTCGATGCCGAGTTCCTCGGCGAAGAGCTCGCGCAGGTGTGCGTAGACGGTGAGGGCCTCGCTCTGGCGGCCGGCGCGGTACAGGGCCCGCATCTGGCTGCCGCGCAGCCGCTGGCGCAACGGGTGGGCCGCGGCGGGTTCGGCCAACTCGTCGGCGAGCTGGTGGTGTTCACCGAGTGCGAGGCGGGCCTCCGCCAGGTCCTCGTACGCCGTGATCCGCTGCTCCTCCAGCCGGGCGATCGCCGCCTGCGTGAACTCCGCGTCGCGGAAGTCGGCGTACGCATCCCCCTGCCACAGCCCGAGCGCCCGGGCCAGCAGCTCCGCCCTGGGCCGCGGCTCCGCCTCCTTGCGCGCGGCCGCCGCCAGCTCCGCGAAGCGGTCCGCGTCCACGGCCCGCGCGGGAGCGCGCAGGGCGTAGCCCGCCGGACCGTACGCGACCAGGGCGCGTGCGCCGTCCTCGGCCCCGGCGAGGGTCCGGCGGAGCTGGGAGACCTTGGTCTGGAGGGTGTTACCCGGGTTGCCGGGGGCGGCGTCGCCGGCCTCGCCCCACAGGTCGTCGATCAGCCGGTCGACCGGCACGGGCCGGCCGTCGCGTACGAGGAGGGCCGCGAGCAGGGTCCGTACCTTCGCCTCGGGAACGGGCACGGGAGTCCCGTCATCCGTGCGGACGGTCAGGGGACCCAGCACCTCGAAACGCATGCCGCAACGTTACTTCTTGCCCGTCAGGCCGCATGCGTGTGCCCGTACATGACCCCCGTACATGACCCCGTACATGACCCCGAACATGCGCCCGTGCGCGGCCCGTGCGTGACGCGTGCGCGGCCCGTGCGCGGCCCCGCACATGGTGTTCCTGTGACCGCGACCGAGCGGCCGCCGCACCCACCGGAAGGAACCGTCGGATGACCAGGACCGCCGCCACCCCCGCCACCCCCACCCCCACCCCCACCAAGCGCACCCTCTCCCATGAGATCCGCCTCGCCGCCCGCCCCGTCGGCGAGCCGGGCCCGCACCACTTCGAGCTGGTCGCCACCGAGGTCCCGGAGCCCGCCGAGGGCCAGATCCTCGTCCGCAACACCTGGATGTCCGTGGACCCGTACATGCGGGGCCGGATGGACGACGCCCCCTCCTACATCCCGCCCTTCGCACTCGGCACGGCCATCGAAGGCAGCGCGATCGGCGAGGTCGTCGCCTCCCGCTCGGCGTCGGTGCCGGTCGGGGCGACCGTCTCGCACTTCCTCGGCTGGCGGGAGTACGCGGTCCTCGACGCGGCTGCCGCCACCGTCGTGGATCCCTCGATCGCCTCGCGGTCCGCGTACCTCGGTCCGCTCGGCACCACCGGACTGACGGCGTACGCGGCGCTGACCCGCACCGCCCCGGTCAAGGAGGGCGACGTCGTCTTCGTCTCCGCCGCCGCCGGAGCGGTCGGCAGCGTCGCCGGGCAGCTGGCGCGGCGCCTGGGCGCCTCCCGGGTGATCGGCTCGGCGGGCGGCCCGCTGAAGACGCGGGGGCTCCTGGACCGCTTCGGCTACGACGCGGTCGTCGACTACCGCCTCGGCGACCTGGCCGGCCAGCTCGCCGAGGCGGCCCCCGAGGGCATCGACGTCTACCTCGACGCGGTCGGCGGCGACCACCTCCAGGCGGCCATCGGCGCGATGCGCCAGGGCGGGCGGATCGCCATGGTCGGTGCGATCAGCGGCTACAACTCCACCGCTCCGGCGGTGGGCCCGGACAACCTCTTCCGGGCCGCGGCCCGCGAGGTGACCCTGCGCGGGATGCTCGTCTCCAGCCACTTCGACCTGTTCCCGGAGTGGATCGGCCGGGCGGCGGGATGGTTGGCGGACGGCAGCCTGCGCACGGAGGAGACCGTCGTCGACGGCATCGAGCGGGCCCCGGAGGCCTTCCTCGGCATGATGCGCGGCGCGAACACCGGCAAGATGCTGGTCCGGCTCTCCCCGGAACCCACCGCCGCGAAGGCGACCACGACCACCACGCCCACCACGACCACCACCGATGCCCGATGAGCGCCGCCCTGGTCGTCCTGGCCCACCCCCGCGGCGATTCCCTGACCGCCCAGCTGGCCCGCCGCGCCGTGGCCCGGCTGGAGGCCGACGGCCACACGGTCGACCTGCTCGATCTGCACGCCGAGGGCTTCGACCCCCGGATGGGCACCGAGGACGAGCCGGACTGGTCGGACCCCGACAAGGAGTACTCCGCCGAGACCCGGGCCCACATGGACCGGATCGCCGCCGCCGAGATCCTCGTCGTCGTCTTCCCGCTCTGGTGGTTCGGCCTGCCGGCCGTCCTGAAGGGCTGGATCGACCGGGTCTGGAACAACGGCTTCGCCTACGGACGCCGCCGCCCGCTCCTGAAGGGCAAGCGGATGGTCTGGATCCCCCTGGTGAGCTACCCGGAGGCGAAGTTCAAGGAGCTGGGCTGGGACGAGCCGGTGGACCGCCTGCTGCGCGTCGGGATCTCGGAGTACTGCGGCATCGAGGGGGCCACCGTCCACTTCGTCTACGACTCCCTGAGCGCGGGCGAGTCGGCCCTGCCCGAGGCGGACACGGCCCTGGCCCGGGCCCTGGCCCGTTGACCGGCAGCACGGCCGCCAGCACGACCGGCAGCACGTCCGGCACCACGGCCGCCAGCCGTACCCGCCCGGGTACGGGACGGGGGCACCGGTCCGCCCAGCGGCGCCCGATGCCCCCGTCACGTCCGACCGCCCCGGACGGTCAGCCCTTGCTGACCGCCAGCAGGATCTCCGGGAGCTTGCGGGCCACCGTCGGGGCTGCGAGGCGCAGGCCGGACCAGGTGGCCAGGGTGCCCCAGGCCACGCCCAGGGGGAGCAGGATCCAGCTCAGGGACTGCTGGTCCGCCACG
Source organism: Streptomyces sp. NPDC058289 (assembly GCF_042880975.1). Classification (NCBI taxonomy): domain Bacteria; kingdom Bacillati; phylum Actinomycetota; class Actinomycetes; order Kitasatosporales; family Streptomycetaceae; genus Streptomyces; species Streptomyces sp. NPDC058289. The sequence continues at coordinate 29,394 of NZ_JBHVYI010000082.1, read as the reverse complement.
TTGAAGTAGATGGCCAGGGCGATCATCGGGGAGCAGATCAGCGCCGAGGCGAGCATGCCGACGAAGATGCCCGCCCACGCCAGGGCGCCCTGCCCCGGGGCGACGTTCTTGAAGGCGCCGTCCGTCGGGATCGAGTACGGGAAGCGGGCCGAGGCCAGGGCTCCCGTGCACAGCATCGAGCCGAGCAGGGCCAGTGCCAGGCCCAGGGCGGCGGGGAGGCCGGACCAGTTGTCGACCAGGGCGGCCGTGATCGCCGCGACCACCGCCGTGAAGGGCACGGTGATCAGCGCGAGGGCCAGGGCGCGGGCGCGCAGTTCGACGTACGCGTCACGGGTGCCGGCGATGGTCTGCGCGACCATCCAGAACGCCGAGGTGTCCTGCCCGAACTGGTTGTACATCTGGACGCCGAGCATGCCCGAGGCGAAGCAGGCCAGGTACACCGAGCCGCTGCCCTGGAGGGCGTTGGCGACGGGGATGATCAGACCGATCGCCAGGGCTGACACCCAGGCCGCCTTGGTCTTCGGGTCGCGCACGATGTAGCGCAGCGCACGCTGGATCGCCGCGCCCGTACGGTCGTCCGGCAGGAACGACCAGCCGCTGCCGGCCTTGCCGTTCGCCGGCTTCTTCTTCTCCTTGGCGGCCGCGATCGTCGAACCGTCCGGGGTGACCATCAGCTTGGTCAGGCTGCGCTCCCAGAACCAGAGCAGCAGCCCGAGGGCGGCGACCGTGATGAGGAGCTGGGCGGCCGCGATCCCGTACGAGCCCTCGCTCGCGGAGTCCACCATCCCGACGGCCGTCGCGGGCGGCAGCCAGCGCACGACCGCCTCGGCCGGCTCCAGCCGCTCCAGGCCGCCGACCTCGAACAGCCGCTGGCCGGCGATGTTCGCCACCTGCGCGCCGATCGCGATCAGCAGGCCGCTGAGCAGCGCGAGGTCGCGCCCCTTGCGGCTGGTCAGGAGCCGGACGTTGGCGGTCGCCACCGCCCGGGCCAGCGCGACGCAGCCGACCAGCAGCAGCGGCACGGCCAGGACGGCGGCCACCACGCCCGCCGCGCCCCGCGCGAGGGCGATCACCGAGCCGACGGCCAGGCACAGCGTGAACAGCGGCCCGATGCCGACGAGCGAGGAGGCCAGCAGGGCCCGTACGAGCGGCCGCGGGCGCAGCGGCAGCATGACCAGCCGACTCGGGTCGAGCGTCTCGTCGCCGGTGGGGAAGAACAGCGGGACGAACGTCCAGCAGAGGGCCATGACCGCCGCCAGCAGGACGACGACCGTCCCGGCGTGCGCGTTGCCGCGCAGCAGGGCGAGGCCGAGCGTGGTGAAGAAGGCGAAGACGAGGGCGAAGGCGAGGGCGCCGAAGTAGGCGGCCTTGCGCTTCGAGGAGCCCTTGAGTCCGTTGCGCAGGAGGGACAGCTTGAGGCGGACGAAGATCGGGGTGATGTTGACCGACGCGGCCGCGGAGGCGGAGGCGGCCGATCCGGCTGCGGGCGCCGGAGCCCGCGTGGGCGTGGGCGTGGGCGTGCTCATCGGACGCCCGCCCCGTTGCCCGCCCCGTGGCTCCCGCCGTTGGCAGCAGCCCCGCCGCCGAGCCAGTCCAGGGACTCGCCGGTGGCCCGGCCCTGCGCCCCGACCAGTTCCAGGAACGCGGCCTGCAGCGAGGGCGCGTCGCCCCGTACGTCGGCCAGCGGGCCCGCGGCCCGGATCCGGCCGGCGGCCATGACGGCCACCCAGTCGCACAGCGACTCGACGAGCTCCATGACGTGGGAGGAGAAGACGACCGTGGCTCCGGAGGAGGTGTAACGTTCCAGCACTCCGCGGATGGTCTGCGCGGACACCGGGTCCACGCCCTCGAACGGCTCGTCCAGGAAGAGCACTTCGGGGTTGTGGAGCAGCGCGGCCGCCAAGCCGATCTTCTTCCGCATGCCCGTCGAGTAGTCGACGATCAGCTTGTTCTGCGAACCGGCCAGGTCCAGGATCTCCAGCAGCTGCGTGGCGCGGCTGTCCGTCTCGCGGCCCGGCAGCCCCCGCAACCGGCCCATGTAGCCGAGCAGTTCCCGCCCGGAGAGCCGCTCGAAGAGCCGCAGCCCCTCCGGCAGCACGCCGATCCGGGACTTCACCTCGACCGGGTCCGCCCACACGTCGTGCCCGGCGACGATCACCCGGCCCATGTCCGGGCGCAGCAGCCCGGTCACCATGGACAGCGTCGTGGTCTTGCCCGCGCCGTTCGGCCCGACCAGGCCGACGAACTGCCCGGCGGGCAGCTCCAGATCGATCCCGGACACGGCCACCTGCTCGCCGAACCGCTTCCACAAACCCTCTACCCGCACGGCGGGTGCGACGGACGGTGCGGGTCGCACACCGCCGCCCGTTCCGTCCGTCCCGCCCGTCGCAACGCCCTGGTCCGGCATGCGCCTGCCTCTCGATTCCGTTCCCCGTGTCCTGCTTTTCTCACCATAAGAGGAGGGGGAGAGGCGGAGCAGTTACTTATGTCATGAGTTTCCCGACGAACATGTCCGCTGGTCAGGGCCTGTGGGGCAGGGATCGTGCATCAGGGACCGTGGGGCAGTTCGCCGGCCCGGGTGGCCCGTGGGTCAGGTCGTGCGCCGGGCCCGTTCCGCCGCCGCCTCGCGCCCGCACGCGTAAGCGAGCGCGTCGATCAGCTCCTCCACGTCGGGCAGCCACCGGTTCGCAGCCGTCGGCGGCTGCGCCCACTGCACCGATCCGCGCCCGCCGATCCGGGTCGGCGGCGCGGCCACGTACTCGCCCTCACCGCGTGCGACCAGGTCGAGTTGGGCCGGCTGCCAGCCGATCTTGCGCAGCAGGTCGGGCACCTTCGCCCCGGCGCCGGGCAGGACGAAGAAAAGCATCCGCCCCGCCGGGTTTGCGATCACCGGTCCGAGGGTGCGCTGCATGCGCTGGAGCCGGGCCAGCGCGAGGAAACCGGCGGCGTCCGGGACGTCGAGCGCGTCGAAGGTCCGGCCGGTGGGCAGCAGGATGGCGGCCTTCGGGTTCTTGCCCCAGAGCCGCCTGACCTGCACGGCGCTGCCCGAGGCCTGCGAGGCCCAGTCCTTCCCCGCCGCGTGTGCGCCGGGCGCCGGGCACTCTGCGGCCCCGCACGAGCACTGTTCCCGCCCGTCGCCGGACTCCAGCCAGGTGCCGGCGAAGACATCCCAGTGCCGTTCTTCCGTGTACCGCACGGCATGGTCCAGCAGCGACTCACTGCGCTGCAGGGGGATGGGCGCGGTCTCCGTGACTCCGATGGTCTCTTCCACGTGCAACACAACTCTTGCGGTCACCGGGGGTTACGGGCGTAAACCAGCCGGGCTCCGGAGCATCGATCCTGCATGCGGGGCGCATCGGTGCATCGCGGGGGGCGCGTAGGAGGCCGGGGCGCCGGAGGTGGGTAGCGACAGGACGCAATGGGGAAGATTCCCCGCACATCAGGCGGGAAGTGATCATTCGAACGATCACCCGCGTCTCTGGGGGTTTTCATGGCAGCCAGGCCTCTCGTCGCCCGCCAGCCGAACGAACGGCTGCAGGCGCTCATCCAGGAAGCCGGGTGCTCCAATGCCGGGCTCGCCCGGCGCGTCAACATGTGCGGGGCCGAGCACGGCCTCGACCTCCGCTACGACAAGACCTCCGTGGCCCGTTGGCTGCGGGGCCAGCAGCCGCGCGGCCGGGCCCCCGGGATCATCGCCGAGTCGCTGGGCCGCAAACTCGGCCGGACCGTCACCATCGACGAGATCGGCATGGCCAACGGCAAGAACCTCGCCTCCGGTGTCGGCCTGCAGTTCTCCCCGACCGTCATCGGTGCGATCGAGCAGGTCAGCGAGTTGTGGCGGAGCGACGTGGGCCGGCGCGACTTCCTGTCGGGGTCGAGCGTGGCCTCCTCGGCGCTGGTCGAGCCGAGCCGCGACTGGCTCATCACCGGGGCCGACGCGCAGGTCGCGCGCAGCGGCGGCTCACGGGTGGGGATGTCGGACGTGGAGGCGGTACGGGCCACCACGCAGGCGCTGAAGGACCTCGACCACCGCTTCGGCAGCGGGCACGTGCGCCCGGTGGTCGTGCACTACCTCAACTCGGTGGTCTCCGGCCTGATCGGCGGCTCGTACCGGGAGCCGGTCGGCCGGGCGCTGTTCGCGGCGGTCGCCCGACTCACGGAGCTGGCGGGCTACATGGCGGTGGACACCGGCCAGCCGGGCCTGGCCCAGCGCTACTACATCCAGGCGCTCCGGCTCGCGCAGGCGGCGGGCGACCGGGCGTACGGGGGCTACGTGCTGGCGGCGTCGATGAGCCACCTCGCGGCCGAACTGGGCAATCCGAGGGAGATCGCGCAGCTGGCGAGAGCGGCACAGGAGGGGACGCGCGGCCAGGTCACCCCCCGGGTGGAGGCGATGTTCTACGCGGCGGAGGCGCGGGGCCACGCCCTGCTCGGTGACGCGCGGTCGACGGCGGTGCTGTCCTCGCGGGCGCTGACGGCGCTGGAGCGGGCGGAGCCGGAGTCGGGGGACGACCCGGAGTGGATCCGGCACTTCGACCAGGCGTACCTCGCGGACGAACTGGCGCACTGCCACCGGGACCTGGGGCAGGCCGACGCGGCGGCGAAGCGCGCGGAGGAGGCGCTACGGGACCTCCCGGCGGGCAAGGCGAGGCGCCGGGCGATCGGTCTGCTCCTGCTGGCGGCGGCGCGGGTGCAGCAGCGCGAGGTGGAAGCCGCCTGCCAGACGGCGACCCGGGCGGCGGAGGCCCTGTCGGGCATCCGCTCCCACCGCGGGGCGGTGTACCTGGAGGACTTCCGCACCCGCCTGGACCCGTACCGGGAGGAACCGGCGGCCCGGGAGTTCACGGCCCGCCTGGAGCCGGTCGGCTGACCCGCCGCCCGGGTGTCCGGGCGGCGGGGCCGCCGCTTCGGCCGATGTCGGCGGTTCAGCTCAGCCGATGACCTCGATGCGTCCCTCCCGGCCGGTGCTGACGAGGTGGGTTGCGTCGGCGTCGACGAAGCGGATGCGCCAGTAGCCGCTGGTCTGCGCGGTGAACTTCATGCTCACGGCTCCGTAGGACCCGGAGACGGAGGTGCCCATCTCCTTCCACACGGTGGAGCCGTCGGGCCGGAAGTCGTAGCGGACCTTCTGGCCGGCGTACGGCACGAACCCCTCGGGGGTGGAGGTCCGCAGGACTCCGGAGACGGTCAGCTGCTTGCCCTTGACCACCTGGAGCGGTCCGACGCGCTCGCCCGAGATCTGCGTCGCGGCGCGGTTCTGGCGGAGCACCTTGGTGCCCGTGCTGGGGCCGATGTTCTTGGTGCCCGGCGTGTGCACCCGCCACCCGTCGGCGGAATAGAAGCGCGACGGGGCGACCGTCACGGTGAACGTCTTGTTGTAGGGCACGACGAGGGAGGTCTTGGTGATCCATTGACCCGACGTGGTCCGGAACTGGATCTCGACCGGGGCCTGCTGGCTGGTGAGGCCGTCGACGGTGACCTTGCCGCTGATGGTGAGCCTGCCGTACTTGTCGGTGGAGGCCACCTTGTCCTCGACGACCTTGGTCGTGTGGGTGACCTTCGCGACGGTCGCGGTGCGCGTGCCGTCACCCAGCAGCCAGGCGTCCTGGACGTACACGCCCACGGAGCCGGTCCTGAGGATCGGGGGCAGCAGGGTGTAGCTCCCGTCGGGTCCGGTTGAGGCCGTTGCCTTCCCGGCTCCCGAGGCGGCGACGCTCCGGCCGGTGGCGGGCTTGAGCGTGCCGTCGTCCGCGAGGCGGGTGAGCTTGCCACGCACGGGTACGGCGGTCCCGTACCGCGCGGTGAGGGGAGCCGTCGAGGTCATCGTCAGCGTGGACTTCTGGGCCCGGATCTTCGCCGGGGTCGTCACGGGCACCTCGGTGCCCCCGCTCGCGAGGGCCACGGTGTGGGTCAGGGTCTTCTCGATGCCGAGGGCGGCGACGGTGATGGTGAACTTGCCCAGGGCGTCGGACACCCCGTCGGCCTGGCCCTCGCCGAGGCGGGCACGGACGCTGGCGCCCGTCAGCGGCAGGCGCACCCCGGTGCGCGGGTGGATCGCGGTGACCGTGCCGGTGACCTGGGTGTCGAGGTCGTCCAGGGAGAACTCCTGCCGACTGGACTTCGCCTCGACCCGGGCGTCGATCGCGTAGGTGAACCGTCCGGCGTTGCGACGGCTCACTTCGGTGGTGCCGTCCTTGGCGTACACGTCCAGTTCGTAGTCCCCTATGTCGTCGAGGACGAGCGGCTGCTTGTCACCCTCGTACCACTGGTAGCTGGGACCGCCCGATTCGTCGGGACCCGGGTCCTTGTACGTGAGCTCGTCGACCACGGCGACGACCTTGTCGGTGCCGGCCCGGCGTACCTCCACCCGGGTCGGAGCACTCGCGTGGGCGTCGACGAAGACGACGAACTGGTTGTTCTGGTTCCGGCGGACGCTGGCGGCCGGCAGCGAGATCGCCACGGACTTCGCCTCCGGGTCGGACGCCAGGGCCGCCTGCCGTGCGGCCGGTACGGCCGCACTCGCAGCGGGAGCCGCCAGGGCACCCACGGCCGCGATGACGACCGCCGTACCGACGGCCGTCATGGTCCTCTTGAAGCTGTTCACCGGTTCTCCCCCGTGCGTCCATGTGACTGCTGCGGGGTTTGACGGACGGCCCGCCCCAAGGGTTGTACGGATCACGGCACCTATCCCCCCGATACCGGACGCCCGGTGGCCGGTACGGCCTGCGGCGACGAGGCCGACACTGGCAAACTCGCCGGGGGACGGTAGCGTGAGCCGACGGTTCCGTGGACGCGGACAGGTCGGAGAGGGAGTTCCGGTGACGGAGAGCGGACAGGGCGGCAGCCCGCAGGGAGGCGAGCCGTGGGGCCCGCCCGTGCCCGCACAGCCGCCGACGCAGCCGCCCGCGCAGCCGGGCGTGCAGCCCGGCGGGGAGCCGGAGTACCTGTACGGCCAGCCCTCCTACGGCTACCCCGCACCCGGCGGCCCCGCCTACGGCTACCCGCAGGGCCATGTCGTCGGCCCCGGCTACGAGGGCCCCGGCGACCCCCACGGCTACGGCTACCCGCCGCTGCCGGAGGCGGCCACCCAGTACATTCCGCCGGTCCCCGCAGCCCCCGCGCACGGCGAGGCGGCGACGCAGTACATCGCGCCGATCCCCGCAGCCCCCGCGCACGGCGAGGCGGCGACGCAGTACATCGCGCCGATCCCCGCAGCCCCTGCGCACGGCGAGGCGGCGACGCAGTACATCGCGCCGATCCCCGCCGGAATCGCGCACGACGAGGCGGCGACGCAGTACATTCCGCCGGTCCCCGCCGCCCCTGGGCACGACGAGGCCGCGACGCAGTACATTCCGCCGGTTCCGGCCGCGCCCGCCGATCCCGCAGCCGGGTTCGACGGGCTGTTCCGGGGGGATGTGCAGCACACGCAGCAACTGCCCCCGATCCAGGAGCCGGTGCTCCGCCGGCAGCCGCCGCGGCGACCGCATCCGCAGCAACCGCCGCAATACCAGCAGCACATGCAGCAGCACCCGCAGCAACAGCAGTACCCGCCGCAGCAGTTCCAGCAGCAGCCCCAGTTCCAGCAGCCGCAGGCACCCGCACCCGCACCCGCGGCCCGCAAGGTCTCGCCCGCGATCATCGCCGCCGTCGTCATCGGTCTGGCCGTCGTCGGGCTCGGGGTCGGTGCGCTGCTCAGTGACGGCAAGGCGCAGAACAACGACCCGGCCGCCGCGCCGCCCACCCCGAAGCCCGGCAGCTCCGCCGCGGACAGTGCGGAGGCTCCGCTGGACCCCGCGCAGCCGCAGGCGGTCCAGCTCGACAAGCTCCTCGCGGACAGCAACGACAGCCGGGCCGCGGTGATCAAGGCCGTCGAGGACATCAAGGGCTGCAGCAACCTGGACCAGGCGGCCATCGACCTGCGCGACGCGGCCCGGCAGCGCGAGGAGCTGGTGACCCGGCTCCAGGAGCTCAAGGTGGACAAGCTCCCGGACAACGCGAAGCTGACCGCGGCCCTCACCAAGGCGTGGAAGTCCTCCGCCGAGGCCGACAACAGCTACGCGTCCTGGGCGGACGACGTCAAGGCCGACGGCGACAAGTGCAAGGACGGCAAGGCCAAGTCGACCGGCAACGCCTCGGACGGGAACAAGGCGAGCGGCGACGCCACCCGTGCGAAGGAGAACGCGGCGGGGATGTGGAACGCCATCGCCGGCAAGTACGGCCTCACCAAGCGGGACAAGAGCCAGCTGTAGGGCGTGCCCCCGTGCCCCGGCCTGATCCGCAGGACGAGCCCCAGGATGAGCCAAGGACGAGACCCTTGGCCGCATCCCGGGCCGCGTCCTAGCTCGAACGGGGGGCCTGTTCCAGGGTCTTGGTCATGTCCATGGACTGCTCGCCGCCCGGCTGGGCGACCAGGCGGCCCTGCTGGACGACCTGGAAGGTGACCCGGCCGTTGACCATGCGGGGGAAGCCGGAGACGGCGCGCATGTCCTGGTAGCGCCAGCTGAGGTCGGGGGTCAGGCCGCCGGTCTTGACGGGGTCGGACTGGTTGAGCTTGCGCGTGAGGGTGCGCCCGGTGAGGTCCTCGTCCTCCTCGAACCGCTTCACCATCTCGCTGAACACCGTGTACGCGATCCACGTGGTCTGGGCACCGCTGTCGTCGGGGTCCACGGCGTTGTCGCCGAAGGCGTGGTCCGAGATCACGTTGCGCATCTGCGTCCACAGGGGGTCGGCGGAGACCGGGTACCAGCTCGTGACGTACGCGCCCTCGAAGGGGCTCTCCTTGCCGCCGGTGCGGTCGACCAGGGCCTGGCTGACCGAGCCGAGCACGGAGGAGATCTGCGGCTTGCGGTTCTGGGAGTCGGCGCGGCGGAAGGCGTCGAAGAAGGTCTCGGTGCGGGCGCCGAGCACGGCGGCCACGCAGCCCTTCTCCTTGCCGTCCTTGCCGTCCTTCGCGGAACTCGCGCCGCCCTTCGCGGGGGCGCCGGTGGAGGAGGCGGCCAGTGCCTCGTTGGCCTGGGCGGAGAGGTCCGCGGAGTCCTCGGCGGCCCGGATGTCGCTGGCCTCGGCCATCTGGTTGGCCTTGAGGCCGGAGTTGAGCTGGAGGGGCAGGGAATCGCCGGCGAGGGTGTCGGGGCGGACCAGGGCGACCTTGGCGCAGGCGCGCCCCAGCTGGTGGCCGGCGCCGGCCACCAGGACGGGCTGGCCGCCGTTGACGGGGTAGGAGAGCGGGGACTGGAACTCCTCCGCGGAGACTCCGTACCCGCCGATGAACGGGATGCCCTCGGCTTCCAGCGGGGCCAGGAAGGCGCGTCCGTGCTGGCTGTAGGAGCCGATGACGGCGACGGCCTTCTCGGCGACCGCCTTGCGGGCGCAGTCGGCGGCGCCGGTGGGCGTGTTGCGCTCGTCGCAGGTCAGGACGCGGAGCTTGCGGCCGTTGATGCCGCCCTTGGAGTTGACCCAGCGCTCGTAGGCCTTGGCCATGCCCGGCATGCCGGGCATGTTGGTCGCCTTGGACTCCACCGGGGCGAAGGTCATGACCGTGATGGTGTCGGCGCCCCCGGAGCCCCCCGAGCCTCCGGGGAGCGCCCCGCAGCCGGCGACGAGACACGCGCCCGTCGCCATGGCCGTGGTCCGGGCCAGAAAGGTGCGGGACAGTGCTGATGCGCATCGCCGGGTGGTCATGTGCATGCACCATTCCGCGCCCCGGGTAACTGAAGTGTGAGGTGTGCACAACATCGGGTGACACCCAGGTGAATTACGGGTGGCGCCCACACGCTGAGTGAGCGCCGGGCGGGTCCGGGCCGCCGGCCACGGGTGCCTGAAGATCACGCCGCACGGGAACGTACGATCGAAAGCGTGACATTCGCCCAAGGTTCGAAGAACTCTTCCCGCCGCGGCGGCCGCTCCTCCACCATGGGCGGCATGCCCCTCAACGACATGCCGTGGTGGCGCTGGCGCAGCAACGTGCGCTCGGCGCTGCACATGCTCTCCGACCCCGCGTTCCAAGAGGACACCTGGCTGGCCGGCGCCGAAGGGTACGGGGACGTCACCGACGCCGTGTACCGGCTCGTCGAGGACACCTGGCTCGACAGCTGGTCCGCGGAGAAGTACGTCGGCACGATCTTCCGCGACTCGCAGGAAGCGGCCCTGGTGGACCTCGCCGTGCTGCGCGTGCTGCGGATCATGCACCAGATCGGCCCCGACGCCCCCGTCTCCGGCTACCTGGAGCACCACGCCTGGCCGGAGGCGGTACGGGCCGCGCGCGAAGCCCACGTACGGCTGGCGACGGCGGACGGGGACGAGCCGGACGCGCGCCCGCGCTCACTGGACGTCCTGAGGATCCTCACGCGCGCGGTGTGATGTGGAAGGCTGTGGGGTCATGAGCGACGACCCGCAGCCCCAGGCCACGCAGCAGTACGTACTGACCCTCTCATGCCCGGACAAGCAGGGCATCGTGCACGCCGTGTCCAGCTATCTGTTCATGACCGGGTGCAACATCGAGGACAGCCAGCAGTTCGGCGACCGCGACACCGGCCTCTTCTTCATGCGGGTCCACTTCGCCGCCGACGCTCCGGTGACCGTGGAGAAGCTGCGGGCCAGCTTCGCCGCGATCGGCGACACCTTCCGGATGGACTGGCAGATCCACCGCTCCGACGAGCGCATGCGGATCGTGCTGATGGTGTCGAAGTTCGGGCACTGCCTCAACGACCTGCTCTTCCGCCACCGCATCGGCGCGCTGCCGGTCGACATCGCGGCCGTGGTGTCGAACCACACCGACTTCGAGGAACTGGTCGGCTCGTACGGGGTCCCGTTCGTGCACATCCCGGTGACGAAGGACACGAAGGCGGCGGCGGAGGCGCAGCTGCTGGAGCTGGTGCGGGCCGAGGACGTCGACCTCGTGGTCCTCGCCCGCTACATGCAGGTGCTGTCGGACACCCTGTGCAAGGAGCTGAGCGGGCGGATCATCAACATCCACCACTCGTTCCTGCCGAGCTTCAAGGGCGCGAAGCCGTACCACCAGGCGCACGCCCGGGGCGTGAAGCTGATCGGTGCGACCGCGCACTACGTGACGGCGGACCTGGACGAGGGCCCGATCATCGAGCAGGAGGTCGAGCGGGTGGGGCACGAGGTCACCCCCGACCAGCTGGTGGCGATCGGGCGGGACGTGGAGTGCCAGGCGCTGGCGCGGGCCGTGAAGTGGCACAGCGAGCACCGGGTCCTGCTGAACGGGACCCGGACGGTCGTCTTCACGTAACCCCCGGCGGGCCCGGTCAGCAGGACCCGGGCCCTACATCCGGCTCAGGGACGCCGCCGCGAAGAGGACGTCGCGGATGGCCTCGCGGTCGCCGTTCTGGCCGACCGCGGCGTCCTCCGGGGAGATGTGGCCCGCGGCGAGCTGGCAGAATTCGGCGCCGTCCAGGGCGATCTGCGCCACCGTGTGGTCCGGTGAGGGTTTCGCCGCGGGGGAGTCCAGGGCGATGTCCCAGCCGCCGCCTCCCGCACCCTCGATCTCCAGGTGCAGGGTCCGGCCGGGCGCCCCCGCCGCGACCAGCCCGCGCGGCGGCGCCGCCAGTCCCGCCCGCCGGCGCCCGGCCAGGGCCTCCGGCAGGAGCCGGGCCGCCAGGTCGATCATCCGGTTCAGGTGGGGTGCGGACGGCGGCCCGTACGGGTAGTCCACCGCCTCCGCGATGTCCACGGCGTGGACCCAGCACTCGAAGGCCCGCTCCAGGAAGGCGTCCCCGAGGGGCAGGGCGAAGGCGCCGTAGTCCACGTCCAGCTCGGCCACGCCGCGGCCCGCGAAGGACACCGTGCGGACCAGGGTGTGGCCCTGCTCCCGCCACGGCTCGCGGACCCGGCGGGTGGTCGGGTACGGGGAGTCCTCCCAGAACCGTTCCGTGCGCTCGGTCGGGGTGTTCGCGGACGCGTCCCGGCCCAGGGGGTCGTCCAGGCCCAGCGCGGCCGCCACGAGGCCGTCCACCGCCAGCAGGTGCCCGATGACCCCGGCCACCGTGGTCCGGCGCGTCTGGCGGCGTTCCTCCTCGAACCACTTCAGCCGGACCGGGGTGTGCCACTCCGCGTCCCCGAAGTCCCGCAGCAGCGCGTCGAGCCGGGCCGTCTCGGTGTCGTACGGGCTCGCCCACACCGGGACCGGGATGCGGGCCGGACGCTTGCCGAGGCAGTCCTCCAGCACGCGCGAGCGCAGCAGCGGCTTGAGGTCGAGGCTCTCCTCCGGGTGCAGCAGTCCCACGGCGTCGCGCAGCCGCAGCGCCTCCTCGGCGCAGGGCGCGCATTCGGTGAGGTGGTCCTCGACGGCCTGGGTCTCCTCCGCGGAGCACGCGGCCAGGGCCCATGCGCCGAGCAGGGACTTCAGTACGGCGTGGGTGGGCGGGGGTGCGGCCGGGACGGGGTCGGGCTCGGGGGCGGCGGGCACCGGTACGGCCGGGTAGCCGGTGATTTCCGTGTACTCCGGGTACTCCGCGTCGTCCAGGGCGTCGAGTTCGTCCAGCTCGTCGGGGTCCAGGGGCCCTTCCGCGGACGGGGCGTACCCCGGCCCCTCGAGGTCGAGGTCGTCGGCCGCCCCGCGCGGGCCCGGTATGCGCGCCGGGCCGCCGGGGCGCGGGGGCTGCTGGTGCCGCTCGTACTCTTCGCCGTCTTCATCGCCGAAGGGGCTCGGAGGCATCGTCATCGGGTGGTTCCATATCCGGAGGGGCCGTATCCCGGCGGGACCGTGTCGTCGCGCGGGACGGCGTTGGCCGTGGACAGGAGTTGCAGGCCCAGGCGCAGTCGGCGCCGGGCCTCGTCCTCGCTGATCTGCAGGTCGGCGGCGGCCTGGCGGTAGTCGCGGCGCTTGAAGTAGGCGAGTTCGAGCGCGGCCCGCAGGGGGGCGGGCATGGAGGTGACGATGAAGTCGGCGCGGGCCGCCGCGTTGGCGGTGCGCACCTTCTGTTCCAGTTCCTCGCGGGAGCCGTTGCCCAGTTCGGCCTGGCGCAGGCGGGCGACGGCCTGGCCCTGAGTGATGCGGGCGACCCAGGAGCGCATGGAGCCCTGTTTGGGGTCGTAGGCGTCCGGGTTCTCCCAGATGTAGCCGAAGACCTCGCGGGTGACCCGGTCGGCGGCCTTCTCGTCTCCCAGGACCCGGTGGGCGAGGCTGTGCACGAGCGAGGCGAAGCGGTCGTACAGCTCGCCGAGCGCGGCGGCCTCGCCGCGGGCCAGGCGTTGTTGCATGCGGCGGTCCCAGCGCGGTGGTGCGTCCTTCGGCATCGTGCCCCCAGCCGGGATTCCCGGTTTCGCAGCCGTGTGTCGACCACTCGAATGTAGTGGGCATGCAGCGGTCCGCGCCCGTTTTGCCAGAACCTCGTCCCGGAAGTGAGCCCTGCGTGATAGGGGCGTCGCGCGGCGTGCACGCGGATGTGCCGGTCCCGGACGCCGCCGTTGGGGAAAAACAATGGGTACAGGCGTACGCGCCCCGCCGCGCTCCTCGTGCGCTGGTTCGATGCGGCCACCTCCTTGCCCGCTTCGCTTAACGCGCAGGCCACGTAGGCCTTACGCTCCTGTCCTGTCTTGAACTGCACCCCACCGCACACGTGAAGGCGGAACGCCGAATATGGACAGCGCAGAGTACGAGCGCAAGATCGCCGCCCGCTTCGCCACCTTCGACCAGGACGGATCCGGGTATATCGACCGGGAGGACTTCAGTACGGCGGCCAAGGCGGTCCTGGCCGAATTCGCCGTGGCGGCCCGGTCCGACAAGGGCCAGGCCGTCTTCGCCGGCGCGGAGGCCTTCTGGCAGGGCATGGCCGGCATCGCGGACGTGGACGGGGACCAGCGGGTCTCCCGCGAGGAGTTCGTCACGGGCGCGGCGAAGCGGCTGCGGGACAACCCGCACCGGTTCGCGGAGATCGCGCGGCCCTTCCTGCGAGCGGTGATCGCGGCGGCGGACACGGACGGCCGCGGTGCGACCCCGGCGGCGACGGCGCGCGTCCTGCGCGTGCTGGGCACGCCGGAGGAACTGGCGGGCCCGGTCGCGGCGGCGCTGGACGCGGACGGCGACGGCCGCATCACCGAGGACGAGATCCTGGCGGCCTTCGCCGGCTACTGCGGGGTGGCGGCCCCGGACGCGTAACGCCTGGCGGGGCGGACGGGCGAGACTGCCCGGGAGGGCCCAGAAGCCGGCTGCCGCGCCGGCGGTGGCCGCCGCCGCTTGGCCCGACCGGCCGGGACGCCCTGCGGTGCTTGCTGACCCGCCGCGGGATTCCTTCCAGTGCGCGAAGACCTGGAAGGAATCCCCGGATGCGGCCGCCTGCGCACGGCTCGCCCGGATCGAGTGAGCAACCGGCGAACGGCCGGCCCGCACGCGCGCGTTCGACGGGTTGGACCCTTGCCGGTCCGCGCCGCCGGCATCGTGGTCGGTTCGCGGGGTGCGGGCCGCGGGGCGGGCAGGGACCGCGGGTTCAGCGGGTCTGCTAGTCGACCAGGGTGACGACGACGCGCTGGGCCGAACCGCAGGCCACCTGCGACCAGCGGTTGATTCCCACCCACGGGCCGTACACGGTGCAGGTGTTGCCGTTGATGCCGTCCTTGCAGGTGACCTTGGCCCGCACCTGGCCGGTGCCGGTGTGGCCTTCCGGACGGGTGACCGGAAAGGGTCACCGGGCCGCGGCACTAGGCCGAGAGGGCCGGCATGCCGCGCAGGGCGCGGCGGGCGATGCCGGCCAGGGAGGCCACCTGCTCGGGGGACGGCAGTCCGCTACGAGGGGCCGTACGGGCTCCCGTGCATGCGCCGCAGGCAGCGTCCGGGGCGGGCAGCGGATCGAGCGAGCGTCTCGGTGATGCCGAGCCTGAGCCGGGGCTCGTACGCGGTGATCCGCGCGAGCAGCGCGGCCCCGCCGGCGGCGCCCTGCGCGGTGCCCGGCTCGGCGGGCGGTTCGGAGGCTCCGGGGAGGGAGGGTTCTTGTCCCGAAGTCCAAGGTCTGCGTGTGGACGTATCCGGTCACCGGGTCACGCACGGTGCGGCGGGCGTAGTACCCGTACCGCACCAGCTCGTCGACGGCCTTGGCGACTCCGCGCCGCCCCACGCCCGGGTGCTTGTCGGCCGGCGTACGGACGTCCTCGCGGGAGCCGTTCGGGGAGGGAGAGCACGTAGCAGAGGATGCCCCGCGCGGTGAAGCTGAGGCGCCGGTCCCGGAGCACTTCGTTGCCGAGGACGGTGAATGCGCGCTTGGGCGGGCTAATGTGGATGCGCATCGGAGACGTCCTATCGCGGTCTCTGGTGCCGGGCCCCGGGGCGTTGGCGCGCCGCCGGGGTCACCTGACTGTGTGTTCAGTTCGTGTTGATCCGGGACCGTAGCGCACAGTTTCCGACATATGCCAGCCGTGGCCATGGGTGTCAACTGCTGGTTATGTGAGCCTGGTTCGAGGACCGCGTAGTCCTCGTGGCGCACGGCTTCCGCGAAGTCGCCGGACCCCGTACAACCCTCCGGTCCGGTCGGGCGTCCAACCCGTGCAGTCGATCGCATTGAGGCACGGGGGATTCCGGTGAACAGTTTGAAGAGGACCATGACGGCCGTCGGCACGGCCGTCGTGCTCGCGGCCGTGGGAGTGCTGGGGGCCCCGCGGCCCACGCCGCCCCCGAGGCGGCGCCGACCGCCCGCCAGCCGGCCCTGACGTCCGACCCGGAGACGAAGGCCGAGAAGGTCTCGGCGGGCCTCCCCAGCATCCGCCAGTTGGCGAACAAGGACTCGTCGTCTACATCGACGACATCTGGAACACGAAGCCGTACCGGGTCGAGGTGCGGCGGGCGGGGAGCGACAAGGTCGTAGCCGTGGTCGACGACTTCATGATGTACATGGATCACGGCATGGAGAACTACGGCCGCGAGTGGTTCGTGGGCGAGAGTCAGCCGCTCGTCCTCGACGAGATGTCGGACTACGAACTGGACCTGTACGCCAGGGATTCCCAGGGCAACGAGCTGTCCGGCCGCAATGCCGGACGCTCCACCTACGCGATCGACGCCAGGGTCGAGGCGAAGGCCGCCAAGCAGGAGTTCTCGCTGGACGACCTCGGTACCCAGGTCACCGGCTCGGTCACCGCGGTCCACCCGCGCACCGGGGAGCGGCTGCCGCTGGCGGGCGCCCGGGTCCGTGCCCACCTCGGCGACGGCTGGGCCGACGCGGTCTCCGACGCCCAGGGCAGGTTCACCACCTCCGTCTCCGCCCTCGGCACCGAGCGCGACCTGGCCCTCACCGCGTCCCTGGCCAGCGGCGACACCGAGGTGACCGCTACGGTCCCGACCCGGATCCGAGCCCAGAAGTCCGCACTGACGATGACCTCGACGGCACCTCTCACCGCGCGGTACGGGACCGGCGTGCCCGTGCGCGGCAAGCTCACCCGCGTCGCGGACGACGGCACGGTCAAGCCCGCCGCCGGCCTGGGCGTGGCCGCCTCGGGCGCCGGGAAGGGGGAAGCCGTCACGGGCGCCGACGGCAGCTACACCCTGATGCCCCCGATCCTCAGGACCGGTTCCGTGGACGTGCGCGTCAACAGCGTCTGGCTGCTGGGAGACGGCACGCGCACCGCGACCGTCGCGAAGGTCACCCACATGACCAAGGTCGTCGAGGAAAAGCTGGTCTCCACCACCAAGTACGGCAAGGTCACCATCAGCGGCAAGGTCCTCGTCGACGGCATCACAAGCCAGGAGGCGCCGGTCGAGATCCAGTACCGGACGTCGTCGGGACAATGGAAGACCCAAATGAACTTCCGGGTGCCCTACAACAAGCCGGTCACGCTCACGGTCAACACACCGCTCTCCGAGCGGTCCGAGGGGTGGCGGGTCCACACGCCGGGCACCAAGAACATCGGGCCCAGCACGGGCACGAAAGTGATCCCCCAGACGCGCGTCAAAACCCAGCTCACCGACGAGTACTTCAAGCCGAGCACAGTGGCCGGGAGGAAGGAGCTGACCGTCGGGGCGATCCTGAAGACCGACACCCCCACCAAGGGGTACGTGCCCTACCCGGGCCAGAAGGTCCGCTACTACTTCAAGGCCACCCCATCCCACGTGTGGCAGGAGGTGGGCACCTCCGTCTCCGGGGCCGACGGAGCCGTGAGCAAGAAGTTCCCCCTGCGCGAGACCGGCGTCTGGCGCATCCGTTTCGTGGACCCCGATGCAACCCACCTCTCCGACACCGGCGAGGACCGCTGGTTCGGCGTCAACTGAAGCGGCGGCCCGGACACCCGGCCGGGTGCCAGGGCGGCGCACTACGCGAAGCGTTCGCGGAGTTTGTACTTGAGGACCTTGCGCAGGGCGTCGTTGCGGGGGAGGGCGTCCACCAGTTCCAGTTGTTCCGGGAGCTTGTGCGTGGAGAGGCCCTCCGCGCGGAGGTGCGAGGTCACCTCGGCCAGGGTCAGTGGGGCCGCGCCCGGCGGCTGTTCGACGACCGCGCAGACGCGTTCGCCGCGTTCCGGGTCCGGCAGGCCGATGACGGCGACGTCGGCCACGGCGGGGAGCTGGTGGAGCAGGTCCTCGATCTCCTTAGCCGAGATGTTCTCGCCCTTGCGGATGATGACGTCCTTGCTGCGGCCGGTCAGGACCAGGTAGCCGTCCTTCGTGAGGTGGCCGAGGTCGCCGGTGATCAGGTAGCCGTCGGCGTCGAAGACCCCGGTGTTCTGGTCGCGGTTGAGGTAGCCCTGGCAGACCGCCTCCCCGCGCAGGCGGACCTCCCCGTCGGTGTCCGGGGGGAGGAGCGCGCCTTCGGGCGTCGTGATGCGGATCGACATGCCCTGCGGGGGTCGGCCCTCCGTGGTGGCGAGGTTCTCCGCGGTGTCGTCCGGGGCGCCCATCGTGATCATGGGGACCTCGGTCATGCCGTACCCGTGGGTGAGCTGGCAGCCCAGTTCGCGGACGACCGCGTGGTAGATCTCCGGGGGCTTCGGGGCGCCGCCGCCCGCTAGGAGGCGCAGGGTGGGGATGAGTTTGGTGCCCGGGTGCTTGCGCTGCTCGGTGAGGAACATGGAGTAGAAGGCCGTGGAGCCGCCGGCGACCGTGACCCCGTGGCGGCGGTAGCCGTCCAGGGCGTCGGGCATCGCGAACTTCTCGAAGAGGACCGCCGGGAACCCGTAGAGCAGGAGCATCACCGTGTAGTCGGGGCCGGCGATGTGGGCGAACGGGAAGGCCATCGAGCCGACGTCGTCCGGTGACAGGTGCAGGGCGTGGGCCAGGCAGGAGCCGCCCGCGATGAGGGAGCGGTCCGTGTGCAGGACGCCCTTGGGGTCCGAGGTGGTGCCCGAGGTCCAGTAGATCCAGCGGACCGAGACGCCCTCCTCGGGGGGCGGGGGGAGCACGGCCGGGTCGCCGGTCGGGAGGGACTCGTAGGCCTCGAAGACGCCGTGCGCGCCGAGGCGGTGCGCCATCGCCGTGTGGTCGAAGCCGCGCCAGACGCCGGGGACGGCGAAGAACTCCGCCTTCGACTCGCGCAGGGCGAAGCCGACCTCGCGGTCCCGGTAGAAGGGGATGACGGGGGTCTGGACGGCGCCGATGCGGGCGAGGGCGACCGAGAGCAGCACGGTCTCGATGCGGGTGGGGAGCTGCCAGGCGACCACCGTGCCGGGGCGCACGCCCATGTCGTACAGGCCGGCCGCGACCTGCTCCGAGCGGTCGCGCAGCTCCGCGAAGGTCAGCCGGCGGTCGTCGGCGGGATCTTCGGCGGCCTCGATGAGAACGGGGGCGTCGGGGGTCATGGCGGCCCGGCGGGTGATCAGGTCCCAGAGCGTGCGGGACCGGCTGAGTTCGACTGCGGTGCTGTCCGTCATCCCGGACCGACCTCCCCTGGCCGACATGACCTGACGGATAGTCAGATCAAGCGCAGAGCGTAGAGCGCGGACGCTTGTCGGTCCAGGGGTGGGGGGCTAGCTTGGTTCCAGATTTCTGACGCTCCATCAGATTCGGCATCAGATTCGGCTTCAGCGAGGGGACACCATGGAACTGCCTCGGATCATCAGCGTCGACGACCACGTCATCGAACCGGCCCACCTCTTCGACGTGTGGCTGCCGGCCAAGTACCGCGACCGCGGCCCCAAGGCGCTCACCGCCGGCATCGGCGAGCTCGCCTACACCGGCGGCAAGTACGTGATCACCATGGACCCCGACGGCCCGCCGACCGACTGGTGGATCTACGAGGACCTGAAGTTCCCGTACAAGCGCAACATCGCCGCCGTCGGCTTCGACCGGGACGACATGACCCTGGAGGGCATCACCCGCGAGGAGATGCGGCGCGGCTGCTGGGACCCCAAGGCGCGCCTCCTCGACATGGACCTCAACCACGTCGAGGCCTCCCTGTGCTTCCCGACCTTCCCGCGCTTCTGCGGGCAGACCTTCGCCGAGGCGAAGGACAAGGAGGTCGCCCTGGCCTGCGTGCGCGCCTACAACGACTGGATGGTCGAGGAGTGGTGCGGGGACAGCGCCGGCCGGCTCATCCCGCTCTGCATCATCCCGCTCTGGGACATCGACCTGGCCGTCGCCGAGATCCGCCGCAACGCCGCCCGCGGGGTGCGGGCCGTGACCTTCTCCGAGATCCCCACCCACCTCGGCCTGCCGTCCATCCACTCCGGCTACTGGGACCCCTTCTTCGCCGTCTGCCAGGAGACCGGCACCGTCGTCAACATGCACATCGGGTCCAGCTCCCAGATGCCCGCCGCCTCCCCCGACGCCCCGCCCGCCGTGCAGGCCGCGCTCAGCTTCAACAACGCCATGGCCTCGATGATGGACTTCCTGTTCAGCGGGGTGCTCGTCAAGTTCCCGACGCTGAAACTGGCCTACAGCGAAGGGCAGATGGGCTGGATCCCGTACGCCCTGGAGCGCGCCGACGACGTGTGGCAGGAGCACCGGGCCTGGGGCGGGGTCAAGGACCTGATCCCCGAGCCGCCGTCCATGTACTACTACCGGCAGATGTTCTGCTGCTTCTTCCGCGACAAGCACGGCATCGCCTCGCTGGACGTCGTCGGCCGCGACAACGCCACCTTCGAAACCGACTACCCGCACGTGGACTCGACCTTCCCGCACACCAAGGAGGTCGCCCTCGACCACGTCAAGGGTCTCGACGAAGAAACCGTATACAAGCTCATGCGTGGAAATGCCATCCGTATGCTCGGACTTGACTTCGACAAGGACCGGCGGACGGGGCG
Source organism: Streptomyces sp. NPDC058289 (assembly GCF_042880975.1). Lineage (NCBI taxonomy): Bacteria > Bacillati > Actinomycetota > Actinomycetes > Kitasatosporales > Streptomycetaceae > Streptomyces > Streptomyces sp. NPDC058289. The sequence continues at coordinate 9,216 of NZ_JBHVYI010000082.1, read as the reverse complement.
GTAGGCGCAGTGGACCTCACCTATACCGAGGAGGAGCGCGAGTTCCGGGCCCGGCTGCGGGCCTGGCTCGCGCACGTGCTCCCCGGGCTGCCGCCCAGGCCCTCGCCCGACGACTGGCCGGGCCGCCGCGCCTACGACGCGGGCTGGCAGCGCAGGCTGTACGACGCCGGGTACGCCGGACTGCACTGGCCGGTCGACGCCGGAGGCCGCGGGGCCACGCCCACGCAGCACCTGATCTACCTGGAGGAGACCGAGCGCGCGGGAGCCCCGTACGTGGGCGCGAACTTCGTCGGGCTGCTGCACGCCGGGCCGACCATCGCCGCCGAGGGCACCGCGGAGCAGCGGGCGCGCTGGCTGCCGCCCGTCCTGCGCGGCGACGAGATGTGGTGCCAGGGCTTCAGCGAGCCGGACGCGGGCTCCGACCTCGCCTCGCTGCGCACCCGCGCGGTCCGCGACGGCGACGAGTACGTGATCACCGGCTCGAAGATATGGACCTCGCACGCGGAGGTCTCCGACTGGTGCGAGCTGCTGGTCAGAACGGACCCGATCAGCGAGACGACCCCCAAGCACCGGGGGATCTCCTGGCTGGCCATGCCGATGGACGCGCCCGGGGTGACGATCCGGCCGCTGCGCACCCTGGCCGGGTCCACGGAGTTCGCGGAGATGTTCCTCGACGAGGTGCGGGTCCCGGTCGCCAACCGGGTCGGCGCGGAGAACGACGGCTGGCGGGTCACGATGGTGACCCTGTCCTTCGAGCGCGGCACCGCCTTCGTCGGCGAGGTCGTCGCCTGCCGGCGCACCCTGGGCGAGCTGGCGCGCACCGCGAAGGCGAACGGCCGCTGGGACGACCCGGTGCTGCGGCGCCGGCTGGGCCGGCTGTACGGGGAGTTCGGCGCCCTGTGGCGGCTCACCCAGTGGAACGTCAGCGAGTCCGAACGCTCGGGCGGGGTCCCCGGCATCGGCGGCAGCGTCTTCAAGCTGGCGTACTCGCACGCGCGCCAGGAGCTGTACGACACGGCCGCCGAGGTGCTGGGGGCGCAGTCCCTCTCGCTGGAGGAGGAGTGGACCCTGGACCGGCTCTCCTCGCTCTCGTACACGATCGCGGCGGGCACCTCGCAGATCCAGCAGAACATCGTGGCCGAGCGGATCCTCGGCCTTCCGAAGGGCAGGTGAGCATTCCGTGGACTTCCAGCCGACGCAGGACCAGCGGGACCTGCGGGCAGGCGTACGGGACCTCCTGGCGGGCCGCTACGACCGCGAGGCACTGCGCGCCTCGGTGGACGGGGCGGCCGCCACGGGCCGGTCCGTGGACCGCGCCCTGTGGCGGGAGCTCGGCGAGGCCGGGTTCTTCGCGCTGCGGCTCCCGGAGGACGAGGGCGGGGTCGGGCTCGGGCTCCCGGAGGCCGTCCTCGTCTTCGAGGAGGCCGGGCGGGCGCTGCTGCCCGGCCCGCTGGTCGCCACCCACCTGGCCGCCGGGCTGGTCGCGGGGGCCGCGGAGGGCGAGGCGGTGGTGACGGCCTTCGACATGGAGGGCCCGCTGGTGGCCCACCTCGGCGAGGCCGACGCGGTCCTCGGCACGGACGGGGAGCCGGTGGATCCGGCCGGCTGGAACTATGCGGGGGAGCCGGTGCGCTCCGCGGACCCGCTGACCCCGCTGGTGCGGGTGTCCCTGCCGGGGCAGCCGGTGGCGGCCGGCGCGTACCGGGACGCGGGGGCGCTGCTGACGGCGGCCCTGCAGCTCGGCAGCGCGCTGCGCACGGTGGAGCTGGCGGTGCGGTACGCCAAGGACCGCGAGCAGTTCGGGCAGCCGATCGGGGCGTTCCAGGCGGTCAAGCACCTGTGCGCGCAGATGCTGGTGCGGGCCGAGGTGGCCCGTACGGCGGTCTACGCGGCCGCCGTCACGGCCGATCCGGCGGAGGTGGCCGGGGCCAAGCTGCTGGCCGACGAGGCGGCCGTACGCAATGCCCGGGACTGTCTGCAGGTGCACGGCGGGATGGGCTTCACCTGGGAGGCCGACGTACACCTGCACCTGAAGCGGGCGTGGGTGCGGGCGGAGCAGTGGCGGACGGCGGCGCAGGCGGAGGAGGCGCTGGCGGCGGAGCTGCTGGCGGCGGCGGAGTAGGCGGAGCGGGGCGAGCCTGCCGAGGCGTCCGAGCCGCCGGAGCCTGCGGGGTCGTCTGGTCGGCCGTCTGCTCGCTCGCTGTGACGGAGGGGTACGGGAGGGACGGCGCGGGACGCATGTCCGATTACAGAGAGTTGATATCGGTTTGTGTCCTTCGCCCGACTCATTGCGGCCCGGAGGCGGGGGGCCGCTCCGGTACGCTCCCGGGAATGCGAGCGGTTGAGCGGCGCGGGCGCCGCACAGTATGCACCACGCCTACTCCTTCACGCTGGAATATGCCCGAAGCGCTTGTTGCGGTGACTGTACGTCAACCATGCTGCTCCGCAAGGGGGTCACACTCGGTGACCCCGTCCTGTCGCGAGGCGAAGTGTCCGCCGGTTCGGATGGTGTGAGCGGTGCAGGTGCTTCAGGTTCAGCTGGAGGTAGGACCGGACCCCGCCGAGGTCGGCCGGGCCCGCCGATGGGCCCGCTCCCGGCTCGCGGGCTGCGGCATAGGGGATGACGAGCCGCTCGCCGAGACGCTGATCCTGCTGATCTCCGAGCTGGTCACCAACGCCGTCGTGCACACCGGCTGTCCGGCCGTGCTGCGCATGCTCTTCGGGGAGCCGGGGGTGCGGGTGGAGGTCGCGGACGCGAGCGACCGGGCCCCGTCCCCGCGGCAGGCCGCCGGGGACGATACGGGCGGCCGCGGGCTGGAACTCGTGGACGGGCTGGCGGACCGCTGGGGCTGGCAGCGCGAGGGCGCCGGCAAGCGGATCTGGTGCGAGATCGACCGCGAGGAGAAGGCGGCGGAGGGGATCGCGGAGGAGTCCGTGGAGAAGTGCGCGGAGGGCGCTCCGGGCGGGGCGGAAATTCGGGGCGCGATCCGGGAACCACGCGTGTACCTCTAACGAGGTGTTGACGGTTCGTCAACTGGTGATCACTCTTGTGTTGAACGATTCGTCGCGAGGGGACGCCAAGGGTCAGTCCTGCCTTGACGAGTGCGGGTCGTGGGGTGGCGGCCGCCGTGCCGCGCTCGGGGCGTGCATGCGCGCCGCCGCCACCCGCAGAACCCTTCCGTGGCGCCTCTCCGCTGAAGAGGCCTCCCCGCAGAACGCCTCCGGCGTATTCGTGCCGCCGCCGTGCAATGCGATGGCCCCGCCGCGCCGGTGAACGGGTTCCCCGAGGAAGAGCTGCGCAGCGCCCTGCACGCGCTGGCGGACGGGCCGGCGGTGCCGGTCGCGGCGCCGACTCCGCACGCCGCCGTCCGGGCGGCCTCCCGGATCCGCAGGCGCCGTCTGGCGGCCGGGGCCGGGCTGGTGGCGGCCGTAGCGGTGCTGGCCGTCCCGCGCCGCCGTGGTCGTCGGCCGATGGCTCCCGGACGCCCGCTCCGGCTCCGCCCGCCGCGTCCGTGGGGCCGCCGAGCACGCCCGCCGTGTCGCCGGCGCCGTCCGGTCCGGCCGGCCCGGCGCTCGGGGTCCCGTACCCGCACGAGCTGTACGTGCACTGCGGGATCCGGTACACGAAGTTCGGCGGCCGCTGGTGGCGCGCCGGGCCGGAGGTGCCGGAGGAGGCTCTGGACCCGGCCGTCAGGGCGGCGGACCCGCACACGGCGGGCACGATGGTGCTCGTCTCGGCGGTCGAGGCGCGCTTCGTCCGCCACGACCCGGACCTCGCGGTCACCTTCCGTCCGCCGGCGGACGAACCGCCCCCCTGTCGCTGAGCGTTGGCGTCCGGTCCGGGGTCGGGTGGCGGTGATCCGCGTGGAACCATGAGGTGTCCATGACGTGTCTCTGTTCGGGGCGCGTCGTCCCACCCGAAGGTCCACCCTCACTGCAGGAGGAGCGCATGGCAAACCCGTACGAGGTGACGCCTCCGCCCGCCCCGAGGCGCCGTGGGGGCAGACTCCCCGGCTTCCTCGTGCTCGTTCTGGTCGCCGCAGGCATCTACGGAGCCTCCCAGTGGCTCGGCAAGGACGGCGACCCGAGCGACGCCAAGGCCTCGGCCTCCGCGTCCGCCTCGGCTAAGCCGTCCAAGGACCCCGGGAACCCGGAGTCCTCCTCCGACACGTCGAGTACGTGGGCGGTGGGCGACTGCGGCGGCCCCGACCCGGACAACAAGCCGGACGGCTACCGGCCGCAGAAGTGCTCGGCATCCGGTGCCACCTTCAAGGCGATCGACATCAAGGACGCCAGCATCCTGCCGGGCGCGATCCAGTGCCCGCCCGGCACCGATCTGATGATCCAGGTGAGCATTTCCTACGGCTCGAGCAAGTCGGGCGGCATCCCCACCAACACCGTGTGCGGCCGGAACCTGACCGGTGAGCACCCCGGCGACGCGGGCGCCGGCGGCGGCCAGCTGGTGCAGGGCGACTGCGTGACCGACCAGGCCCGGGAAGTGCCGTGCGCCTCGGGCGGTGCGGGCACGTACGAGGTGCTCGGCCTGGTCAAGACGAAGGCCGAGTGCCCGTCCGGGACCACCGAGCCGATGGAGCTGACCATGGCGGTGGGCCGCCCGTACGACGTGATCTGCGCCAAGGGCTGACCGTAGGGCGTGAAGGCGTGAAGGCGTGAAGGGCGGTGGTCCCGGACCTGTGACGGTCCGGGACCACCGCCTTTCGCGGTCCGAGGACGGCTCGGAGGATGGCGACTCAGAGGATGGCGACCGGGGCCACCGGGGTGCCCACCGCGCCGACGAAGGGTTCCGGCATGGCCGACAGGAGGAACGAGTAGCGGGATTCTTCCGCACAGGCTGTGGACAACTTTTCGAGGTTCCAGTTCTGGCCCTGGTGCATGCCCATCTCGACCAGGTCCAGAGCGTGCACCGGCAGCCACAGGTTGTCTATCTCCGGCGGGAAGATCTCGAAGGTCAGGGTGTCGTTCGCGACGGCCGCCACGTCCCGGGCGTGGAACCACTCGGGCGTACGGACGGACAGGCCGGGCGACGGGTAGCCGTAGCCGTGCTTGTCGCCCGCCAGGTAGACCTGCACCTGGCCGGTGCGGACCAGGACGATGTCGCCCGCGCGGACGGTGACCCCGCCGAACTCCTCCGCCTGCTCCAGGTCCTCCGGGGTGACCGGGTGGCCTCCGGGGAGCCGGTCCAGGCCCTTGGCGCGGGCCACGTCCAGCAGGACCCCGCGCGAGACGATGTGCCCGGCCTTGTCGATGCCGCTGAACTCGGCCCGCCCGTGCGCCGTGATGGTCCCGGCCGGGCGGCCGTTGTAGATCTTCCCCGAGTGCGAGACGTGCGTGAGCGCGTCCCAGTGCGTGCCGGCCTGGAGCCCGAAGGTCACGGCGTCGTCGCTGCACGCCACCGTGCCCGGGCCGAAGAGCTCCTGGTTGATCTGCACCATCGTGTGCAGCGGGTTGATCCGGCCGGGGATCATGCCGGACTGCACCCCGTCCTCCTTGAGCGGCAGCGCGAGCGGGATCCGGCGCCCGGTGCGGATCTCGGCGGCGGCCGCGCGGACGACCTCGTCGGTGATGAGGTTGAGGGTGCCGATCTCGTCTTCGGCGCCCCACCGGCCCCAGTTGTTGACGCGCTTGGCGATGTCGTGGAACTCGGCGGGCATGGCCATGGATCTCATCAGCTCCTCGAAGCGAAATGAACGGCGGTGGCGAACTGGGGCTTGTGCTGGCGCATCCGGGTGCCCATAGAATCTAACGGACCGTCAGAAAACGCGGGAAGGGGCCGGACGTGGGGAACTTCTTGGCAGGCAAAGTCGTCGCCGTCACAGGCGCCGGCCGGGGCATCGGACGGGCCGTGGCACTCGCCGCGGCCGCCGAGGGTGCCAGGGTCGTCGTCAACGACTACGGCGTGGGGATGGAGGGCAACGAGCCCACCAGCGAGATCGCCGAAGCGGTGGTGAAGGAGATCGTCGCCGCGGGCGGCGAGGCCGTCGCCGTCGCCGACGACATCTCGACCATGGCGGGTGGCCAGCGCATAGTCGACACCGCGCTCGCCCAGTACGGACGCATCGACGGAGTCGTGTGCGTCGCCGGCATCCTGCGCGAGCGGATGCTGTTCAACATGTCCGAGGAGGAGTGGGACCCGGTGGTCGCCACCCACCTCAAGGGCACGTTCACCGTCTTCCGCGCGGCCTCCGCCGTCATGCGCCGCCAGGGCACCGGCACGCTGATCGGCTTCACCAGCGGAAACCACCAGGGCTCCGTGGCCCAGGCCAACTACAGCGCCGCCAAGGGCGGGATCATCTCGCTCGTCCGCTCCGCCGCCCTGGGCCTGGCCAAGTACGGGGTCACCTCCAACGCCGTCGCGCCCGTCGCGCGGACCCGGATGTCGGCCAACGTGCCGATGGAGCTCAAGGAGATCGGCGAGCCCGAGGACGTGGCGGCGCTCGTGACCTACCTGCTCTCCGACAAGGCCGTGGCCGTCGGCGGCGAGAAGATCACCGGGCAGGTCTACACGATCGCCGGCCCGAAGATCGCCGTCTGGGCCCAGCCCCGCGAACTGCGCGCCGGCTACGCCGAGGGCTCCTGGACCCCCGAGAAGATCGCCGACTTCCTGCCCGGGACCGTCGGCACCGACCCGATGCCGATGCTCGCCCAGCTCGAAGCCATGGCCAAGGCGGCGGCCGCCAAGGACCGCCCCAACGCGTAAGCCCCGGTCGGGCGTTCGGGTTGGACCCGGCGCGTACGCGTACCAAGGCGAAGGAGCCGGCCCAGCGGCCGGACAGGACCCAAGGGGGGCACCGACCATGGACTTCCGCTTCGACGAGGAGGACGAGGAGCTGCGCGGTCACGCCCGGGCGTGGCTGGCGGAGCACCTCGTGGGCCCGTACGAGGAGGCCATCGGCCTCGGCGGGCCGGGCAGTGAGCACGAGGGCGTCGAGGTCCGCCGGGCCTGGGAGCGCGAGTTGGGGCGCGGCGGCTGGATCGGCCAGGGCTGGGAGCCCACGGGCGGCGCGGACGGCGTGGACGCAGACGCGTACGGCAACCGGCGGCTCTCCCTCACCGGGCAGGTGGTGTGGGCCGAGGAGTACGCGGCTGCGCGCGCCCCGGCCCGGGTCGGTCACATCGGCGAGAACCTCCTCGCGCCGACCCTGATCGCCTACGGCTCCCCGGAGCAGCGGGCCCGCTTCCTCCCCGGCATCGCCCGCGGCGAGGAGCTGTGGTGCCAGGGGTACTCCGAACCGGGCGCCGGCTCCGACCTCGCGGGGATCCGTACGACGGCGGTACGGGACGCCGGCGATGGGCTGTACCGCGTCACCGGGCAGAAGATCTGGACCTCGCTCGCCCAGGACGCCGACTGGTGCTTCGTCCTGGCGCGCACCGGGGCCGGGTCCGAGCGGCACCGCGGGCTGTCCTTCCTCCTGGTCCGCATGGACCAGCCGGGCAAGGTCGAGGTCCGGCCGATCCGGCAGATGTCGGGGACCTCCGAGTTCAACGAGGTGTTCTTCGACGGGGCGATCGCCGCCGAGGTGGTGGGCGGTGAGGGCAACGGCTGGTCCGTGGCCATGGGACTGCTCGCGCTGGAGCGCGGGGTCTCCACGCTCGTCCAGCAGATCGGCTTCGCGGCCGAACTGGAGCGGGTGGTCCGGGCGTACGTGGACGCGGGCGCGGGCGACCCGGTCCTGCGCGAACGCCTCGTACGCCAGTGGGCCGAGCTGCGCACGATGCGGTGGAACGCACTGCGCACGCTGGGCGGCGCGGACGGCGACCCGGGCGCGCCCAGCGTGGCCAAACTGCTGTGGGGCGGCTGGCACCGGCGGCTCGGGGAGCTGGCGGTGGAGGTCCGGGGCGCGGTGGCCACGGCCGGGCCGGGGCGCTGGTCGCAGGGGACCCCGTACGAACTCGGACTCGACGAGGAGCAGCGGCTGTTCCTGTTCACCCGCGCCGACACCATCTACGGCGGCTCGGACGAGATCCAGCGCAACATCATCGCCGAGCGCGTGCTCGGCCTGCCTAAGGAGTCCAGGTGAGAGGCGTCGTTTTCGACGGCAAGCAGGCCCAGGTGGTCGACGATCTGGAGATCCGGGAGCCGGGGCCGGGGGAGGTGCTGGTCGCGATATCGGCGGCCGGACTGTGCCACAGCGATCTGTCGGTGATCGACGGGACGATCCCGTTCCCGCCGCCGGTGGTGCTCGGGCACGAGGGCGCGGGCGTGGTGGAGGCGATCGGTTCCGGGGTCACGCACGTGGCGCCCGGCGACCACGTCTCGCTGTCCACGCTCGCCAACTGCGGGGCGTGCGCCGACTGCGACCGCGGCCGGCCGACCATGTGCCGCAAGGCGATCGGGATGCCGGGGCAGCCGTTCTCGCGGGGCGGCAAGCCGATCTTCCAGTTCGCTTCCAACTCGGCTTTCGCTGAGCGGACGATCGTCAAGGCCGTGCAGGCGGTGAAGATCCCCAAAGACATCCCGCTGACCTCGGCCGCTCTGATCGGCTGCGGGGTCCTGACGGGCGTGGGCGCCGTGCTGAACCGGGCGAAGGTGGACCGCGGCGAGACGGTGGTCGTCATCGGCACCGGCGGCATCGGGCTCAACGTGCTCCAGGGCGCCCGGATCGCGGGCGCCACGACGATCGTGGCGGTCGACGCGAACCCGGCGAAGGAGGCGGTGGCCCGGCAGTTCGGCGCCACGCACTTCATCGACGCCTCGGCGGTGGCGGACTCCTCGGCGGCCGTGAAGGAGATCCTGCCCACGGGCGCGGACCACGCCTTCGAGTGCGTGGGCAACGTCAAGCTGATCCGGCAGGCGATCGACCTGCTGGACCGGCACGGACAGGCGGTGCTGCTGGGCGTGCCCGGCTTCACGGAGGAGGCGGCCTTCCAGGTCTCGTCCATGTACCTGGACAAGACGATCATGGGCTGCCGCTACGGGTCCTCGCGCCCGCAGCGGGACATCGCGCTGTACGCGGAGCTCTACCGGCAGGGCAAGCTGCTGCTGGACGAACTGGTCACGGAGGTCTACCCGGTCGAGGACTTCGCCAAGGCCGTGGACGACGCCCACCACGGGCGGGTGGCCCGGGGGGTCCTCACGTTCTGACATCGGTGGCGCGGACGCGAGAGGGGCCCCGGCCCCAGAGCGCGGGCCCAGGCCCGGGTGGGGGGCCACCCCCCCCCGGCGGGACGGTTTGACTGCAGAACGGCGCCAGAGGG
>NZ_JBHVYI010000081.1:0-39698 GCF_042880975.1 Streptomyces sp. NPDC058289 | reverse complement strand
TGGTCGTCGACCACTGCGGATTGGGGGGCGGGGGCGCCGGGGGGGGTTGTCTCCCCCGGGTGGTCTGGGCCGCGGACCCCCCTAAGCCCCCCGGGGGTGATACGGGGGGGGCATTCGGCGTGCCGGTCGCGGTGTTCAAACGACGAACACCGCGACCATCAATTGAGCAGCCACAGCGGCGAGCAACCAGGTCCGCGAGAGCCGCGCCGGTTTAGGCGCACTAAACAGTTCGGAAGGCCAGGGAGACGTTGTGGCCGCCGAAGCCGAAGGAGTTGTTGATCGCGGAGATCGGGCCGTCGGCCGGGAGCTTGCGGGGCTCGTTGCGCACGATGTCCGCGTCGATGTCCGCGTCGATGTCGTCGAGGTTGATCGTCGGCGGGGCGAGGCGGTGGTACAGCGCCAGGACCGTCGCGACGGTCTCGATGCCGCCCGCGCCACCCAGGAGGTGACCGGTCATCGACTTCGTGGCCGAGATCGCGATGTGGTCGAGGTCGTCGCCCAGCACCTTGCGCAGGGCCTTCAGCTCGGCCGTGTCACCCTGCGGGGTGGACGTGGCGTGCGCGTTCACGTGGACCAGCTCGGCCGGGTCCAGGCCCGTGTTGTCGAGCAGGTTCTGCAGGGCGGCCGAGACACCGCGGCCGGTCGGCTCCGGCTGCGCGATGTGGTGGCTGTCCGCGGACAGGCCCTGGCCCAGCACCTCGCAGTAGACCCGGGCGCCGCGCGCGGCGGCGTGCTCGGCGGACTCGAGGACGATGACGCCCGCACCCTCGCCGAGGACGAAGCCGTCGCGGGCCTTGTCGTACGGACGGGAGGCCGTGGTCGGGTTCTCGTTGTTCTTGGACATCGCCATCATGTTGGCGAAGGCCGCGATCGGCAGCGGGTGGATCGCCGCCTCGGTACCGCCGGCGACGACCACGTCGGCACGGCCGGTACGGATCATCTCGACGGCGTAGCCGATGGCCTCGGCGCCGGAGGCGCAGGCGCTGACCGGAGTGTGCACACCCGCGCGGGCGTTGACCTCCAGGCCGACGTTGGCCGACGGGCCGTTGGGCATGAGCATGGGGACGGTGTGCGGGGAGACCCGGCGCACACCCTTTTCCTTCAGTACGTCGTACTGGTCGAGCAGGGTGGTCACGCCGCCGATGCCGGAGGCGATGACGGTGCCCAGGCGCTCGGGCGCGATGGACGCGTCCTCGCCCGCCGGGGCGGTGTAACCGGCGTCGGCCCACGCCTCGCGGGCCGCGATGATCGCGAACTGGGCCGAGCGGTCCAGCTTGCGGGCCAGCGGCCGGGGGAGGACCTCACTCGGGTCCACGGCGGCGGTGGCGGCGATGCGGACCGGGAGTTCGGCGAAGCGCTCGCCCTCGAGGGGCTTTACGCCGGAACGGCCGGCAAGCAGACCTTCCCAGGTCGAAGCGCTGTCGCCACCCAGCGGAGTGGTTGCGCCGATACCGGTGACGACCACGGTGCGATTGGTCGGGCTCACAGGAATTCTTTCTCCACGTTTCAGGGGGTGAATTGTCACGGCGCCACCGCCAGGTGGCGACAAACGCTCGTCAGGCTCAGGCCTGGTGCTTGAGGATGTAGCTCGCGGCGTCGCCGACGGTCTTCAGACCCTTGACGTCCTCGTCCGGGATCTTCACCTCGAAGCGCTCTTCGGCGGCGACGACGACCTCGACCATGGACAGCGAGTCGACGTCCAGGTCGTCGGTGAAGGACTTCTCGAGCTGGACGTCCTCGGTCGGGATGCCGGCGATCTCGTTGACGATCTCCGCGAGACCTTCGACGATTTCTTCCTGGGTGAAGGCCATGATGGCGCTCCTTCTATAGCTAGCTGGGGGTCGAACGGAGCACGGGATGTGGATCCCGGGCCCTAGGGGAGGGTAACGACCGTGGCGGCGTAGACGAGCCCCGCCCCGAAGCCGATGACGAGCGCGGTGTCGCCGCTCTTCGCCGCACCGGTCGCCAGGAGCCGCTCCATTGCGAGCGGAATCGAGGCGGCCGAGGTGTTGCCGGTGGTTTCGATGTCACGGGCGACCGTGACGTGCTCCGGCAGCTTCAGAGTCTTCACCATCGAATCGATGATCCGCATGTTCGCCTGGTGCGGAATGAAGACGTCCAGGTCATCGGCGGTGATCCCGGCTGCGTCGAGCGCCTGCTGGGCCACCTTGGCCATCTCGAAGACGGCCCAGCGGAAGACCGCCTGGCCCTCCTGCGTGATGGCGGGAAACTTTTCGCCGCCGTCCTTGCCGAGGTACTCGTCCCACGGCACGGTCTGCTTGATGGTCTCCGACTTGTCGCCCTCCGAACCCCACACCGTGGGGCCGATGGCCGGTTCGTCCGAGGGGCCGACGACCACGGCGCCCGCGCCGTCACCGAAGAGGAAGGCCGTCGCGCGGTCCTCCAGGTCGGTCAGGTCCGAGAGCCGCTCCACGCCGATGACGAGGACGTACTCCGCGGAACCCTCCACCACGAGGCCCTTGGCCAGGGTCAGGCCGTAGCCGAACCCGGCGCAGCCCGCGGAGATGTCGAAGGCGGCGGGCTTGCCCGCGCCGATGCGGTGCGCGATCTCGGTCGCCACGGCCGGGGTCTGCTTGAAGTGCGACACCGTCGAGACGATCACGGCGCCGATCTTCTCCGGAGCGATCCCGGCGGCGGCCAGGGCCTTGCCCGAGGCCTCCACCGACATCGCGGCGACGGTCTCCTGCGGGGAGGCCCAGTGCCGCGTCGCGATACCGGAGCGGGAGCGGATCCACTCGTCGGAGGAGTCGATGGTTTCGAGGATGACCTCGTTCGGCACCACGCGGATCGGACGGTAGCCGCCGACACCGAGGATGCGGGCGTACGGGGAGCCCTTGGCAGGCTTGATCTTCGACATGCTGAGTGGGCTCCTTCTCTCAGACCGCGTGCTCGGAGACGAGCGTCGCGGCCTTTTCGAGATCGTCCGGGGTCTTCAGGGCCACGCTCGGTACGCCCTTCAGCGCGCGCTTGGCCAGACCCGTCAGGGTGCCACCGGGGGACAGTTCGACGATCCCGGTGACGCCCAGTGCGGCGAACGTCTCCATGCACAGGTCCCAGCGGACCGGGTTGGCCACCTGGCCCACCAGCCGGGCGACGACATCGGCGCCCGTGGTCACGACCTGACCATCCTTGTTCGATACGTACGTCAGCTCCGGGTCGGCCGGGGACAGGGCCGCAGCGGCCTTCTCCAGACCGGCGACCGCCGGAGCCATGTGGTGCGTGTGGAAGGCGCCCGCGACCTTGAGGGCGACGACCTTCATGGAACCCTCGGGCTTCTCGGCCTCCAGGGCCGCGATCTGCTCCATGGTCCCCGCGGCCACGATCTGGCCCGCGCCGTTGACGTTGGCCGGGGTCAGACCCAGCTTCTCCAGGTGCGCGACGACGACGTCCGGGTCCCCGCCGAGGACGGCGGCCATGCCCGTCGCGGTGATCGCCGCGGCCTCGGCCATGGCGAGTCCGCGGGAGCGCACGAAGGACAGCGCGTCCGTGTCGGACAGCACCCCGGCGTACGCGGCGGCGGTGATCTCGCCGACGCTGTGGCCCGCGACGGCGCCGAAGGAGGCCGGGCCGACCTTGGCGGTCAGCTCGGCCGCGGCGAGCAGGCCGGCGGCCACCAGCAGGGGCTGTGCGACGGCCGTGTCGCGGATCTCGTCCGCGTCGGCCTGCGTGCCGTAGTGGGCAAGGTCGAGCCCGATGGCGTCCGACCAGCCGGCGACGCGGTCAGCGGCGCCGGGCAGTTCGAGCCAGGGAGTCAGGAAGCCGGGCGTCTGTGCGCCTTGGCCGGGAGCGACGAGTACGAGCACCCTCACACTCTCTCTTGTGTTCGGTCCGCGCCGCCCGTGGGGACAGGGACGAAGAACCATCGGGGTAATTGTTGATGTCCGACAAAAGCTTAGGACTGAGGATCGCCGTCGGCCAGACGCCCGAGGATCAGGGCGATCCGCAGCGTGAACGCGGAGCGGACATCCGAGGGCGACCAGCCGGTGACGTCTGTCACACGTCGGAGCCGGTAGCGCACGGTGTTGGGGTGCACGAACAGCATCCGGGCCGCACCCTCGAGGCTGCTCGCCTGTTCCAGGTAGACACTCAGCGTTTCCAACAGGGCCGAGCCGGCCTCTTCGAGCGGTCTGTAGATCTCCTCCACCAACTGCTCGCGGGCCGAAGGGTCGGAGGCGATCGCGCGTTCGGGCAGGAGATCGTCCGCGAGCACCGGCCTCGGCGCGTCCTGCCACGCCGTACAGGCCTTGAGCCCGGCCGCGGCGGCCTGCGCCGATTTCGTGGCGTTCAGCAGGTCCGGGACCACCGGTCCGGCGACCACCGCACCCGCCGCGAACGGCCCGATCAGCGACTTCGCCACCTGCATCGGATTGTCGCTGCCACCCGCGATGACCACGAGCCGGTCGCCCAGCACGCCCGTGAGCACCTGCAGCTTGTGGTGGCGGGCAGCCCGCCGGATCGCCTCGACCGTCAGCTCGCTGTCGCCCTCCGGAGCCGTGCCCAGCACCACGCACACGTGCTCGGGGGAGTTCCAGCCGAGGGCCGCGGCCCGGGACAGCGCGCCCTCGTCGGCCTCCCCGGACAGCACCGCGTTGACCACCAGGGACTCCAGCCGGGCGTCCCACGCACCGCGCGCCTCGGCTGCCTGGGCGTAGACCTGGGCGGTCGCGAAGGCGATCTCCCGGGCGTACACGAGCAGGGCCTCGCGCAGGATCGACTCGTCGCCGGGCGCCGCGACCTCGTCGATCGCGGTCTCCATGACCTCGATCGTGGTGCGCACCATCTCGACGGTCTGGCGCAGGGTGATCGCCCGGGTCAGCTCGCGCGGAGCCGTCCCGAAGACATCGGTGGAGATCGCCTGGGGGGTCTCCGGATGCCGGAACCACTCGGTGAACGCGGCGATGCCGGCCTGGGCGACCAGGCCGATCCAGGACCGGTTCTCCGGCGGCATCGCCCGGTACCACGACAGCGTCTCGTCCATGCGCGCGATGGCGTTGGCGGCGAGCCGGCCGGAGGACTTCTCCAGCCGTCGCAGCGTCGCGGCGTGCGGATGGGGCGGAGCCGGATGCGCGGGGTGGACCGCGGGTGAATGCTCACGTTCGGGTTGGGGCACGTGACAAGACTGCCTTATCGGGACCGTTGCGCGGAGTCCGGTCCCGTCCCGGGCCGCGCCCCGGGGGCTACCGTGGCCCCCATGATTGATGTACGCCGAGGCGCCGACCGGTACGAGGGCGGGGACGTCGACGTGGCAGAGGGCGCTGCCGCCACCGGGATCACCACCCGGCACGCCTTCTCCTTCGGCCCGCACTACGACCCCGACAACCTGAGGTTCGGCCCGGTCATGGCGTGCAACGAGGAGAGCCTCGCCCCGGGCGCCGGCTTCGACGAGCACCCCCACAGTCACACCGAGATCGTGACCTGGGTGGCCGAGGGCGAGCTCACCCACCGCGACGCCACGGGCGCGACCACCCTGGTGCGGCCCGGGGACGTACAGCACCTCGGCGCGGCGTCCGGGACCCGGCACGTGGAACGCAACGACGGCCCCGGGCCGCTGCGCTTCGTCCAGATGTGGCTGGCCCCGGCCGATCCGGCCGGGGAGCCCTCGTACGCGCTGGTCCGGGGGATCGCCGACAGCACGCCCTACGCCGTGCCCGCGGCCGGCGCCGTCCTGCACGTACGCCGTCCGGGCGCGGGCGAGCGGGTCGCCGTACCGGCCGCCGGGCGGGTGTACCTGCACGTCGTACGGGGAGACCTGCGGCTGGACGGCGCGGAGCTCGGGCCCGGGGACTCGGCGCGGATCACCGGCGAGCCGGAGCTGGAGCTGATCGCCGGATCGCCGGCCGAGGTGCTGATCTGGGAGTTTTCATAGGCGGGATCGCGTAGGCGGGGTCCCGTTGGGCAGGGGCCTCAGCGGGTCCTGAGCTCGGCGAGCACCGCGTCGGTGAACGGTGGCCAGGCCTCGACCGCCCACGGCCCGAAGGCGCGGTCCGTCAGCGCCACGCAGGCGGCGCGGGCGTCCGGGTCCACCCACAGGAAGGTCCCGGCCTGCCCGAAGTGCCCGAAGGTGCGCGGCGAGGAACCGGTGCCGGTCCAGTGCGGGGCCTTCCCGTCGCGGATCTCCAGGCCGAGCCCCCAGTCGTTGGGGGACTGGTGGCCGTAGCCGGGCAGCACGCCCTTGAGCCCGGGGTGGACCACGGAGGTGGCCTCCGCGACGGTGCGGACGTCCAGCAGCCGGGGCTGCTGGAGCTCGGCGGCGAAGCGCAGGAGGTCGGAGACGGTGGAGACGCCGTCCTTGGCCGGGGAGCCCTCCAGGCTGCTCGACGCCATGCCCAGCGGCTCGAAGACGGCCTCGGCAAGGTACGCGGCGAAGGGGATCCCGGTGGCCTTCGCGATGTGGTCGCCGAGCTCCTCGAATCCGGCGTTCGAGTACAGCCGGCGCTGCCCGGGAGGGGCCGTCACCCGGTGCTCGTCGAAGGCCAGGCCGCTGGTGTGGGCGAGCAGGTGGCGCACGGTGGAGCCCTCGGGCCCGGCCGGCTCGTCCAGCTCGATCGCGCCCTCCTCGTAGGCGACGAGGGCGGCGTAGGCGGCGAGCGGCTTGGTGACGGAGGCCAGCGGGAAGCGGTGGTCCACCGGGCCGTGGGCGCCGAGCACGGTCCCGTCGGCGCGGACGACGGCCGCGGCGGCGGTCGGAACCGGCCAGTTCTCGATGATGCGCAGACTCTGCAAGCTCTCCATGCGGCCGAGGGTACTTGCTTGGAGTGCACTCCAAGGATTTAGCGTGGAGCCATGAGCCTGACCCAGACCCCCCTGCAGACGCAGACGCGGTACACGATCAGCGAGGTCGAGGCACGGACCGGTCTGACCCAGCACACCTTGCGCTGGTACGAGCGGATCGGCCTCATGCCGCACGTGGACCGTTCGCACTCGGGGCAGCGGCGGTTCACCGACAAGGACCTCGACTGGCTGGGCTTCGTCGGCAAGTTGCGCACCACCGGAATGTCGGTGGCGGACATGGTCCGGTACGCAGAACTCGTCCGTGAGGGCCCGCACACCGCCGACGACCGGCGCGAACTGCTGGAGCGCACGCGCGACGAGGTGCGGACGCGGATCGCGGAACTGACCGACGCGCTCGCCGTGCTGGACTACAAGATCGATACGTATGCGATGTGCACCACCGTCGCGGGAGAGGCAGACCGGACATGACCGGGAACACGGTAGGGATCGAGCAGGTCGAACTGGGCGGAGGCGGCCCGCTGGTGGGCGTCCAGGGGCTCGGCTGCATGGGCATGAGCGAGTTCTACGGGGACACCGACGAGGCGGCCGCCCGGCAGACGCTGGACGCGGCACTGGAGGCCGGAGTCACCCTCTTCGACACCGCCGACGTCTACGGGCGGGGCGCCAACGAGGAGTTCCTCGCGCCGTTCGTGGCCGCGCACCGCGACCGGATCACCCTCGCCACGAAGTTCGCCATCGAGCGGACGGACGACCCGCTGTACCGGGGGGTCCGCAACGACCGCGCGTACATCCGCGGCGCGGTGGAGGACAGCCTGCGCAGGCTGGGCACCGACGTGATCGACCTCTACTACATGCACCGGCGGGATCCGGGCGTTCCGCTCGCCGAGTCGGTGGGCGCGATGGCGGAGCTGGTGCAGGAGGGCAAGGTGCGCCACCTCGGGCTCAGCGAGGTGACCGGCGCAGAGCTGCGCGAGGCGCACGCGGTGCACCCGATTGCGGCGCTCCAGTCGGAGTGGTCGCTGTTCAGCCGGGACGTGGAGCGCAGCGCGGTGGGCGCGGCGGCGGAGCTGGGCGTGGCCTTCGTGCCGTACTCCCCGCTCGGTCGCGGCTTCCTGACCGGGGCGTTCGCGGACGCGTCGGCGGAGCTGACGGCCGATGACTTCCGGCAGTACCAGCCCCGGTTCACGGGGGACAACGCGAAGACGAACGGGGCGCTGCTGACCCCCGTACGGGAGATCGCGGCGGCCCGCGGGGCCACGCCGGCGCAGATCGCCCTGGCATGGGTGCAACAGCGGGCGGCGGTGCACGGCCTGACGGTCGTCCCGATCCCGGGCACCCGCAAGCCCTCCCGCCTCGCGGAGAACACGGCGGCGACCCGCATCACGCTGACGGACGCCGAACTGTCCCTCCTGGACCCCATCGCCGCCCAGGTCGCGGGCGACCGCTACCCCGACATGAGCCACACGTCGGCGGCCCGGGAGGGGTAGTCCTTTCAGCCGTCCGGCGTTTGAGGCGCGGGGTCCGGGGCGGAGCCCCAGGGAACGGTGGAAGGGCGGGTGGGGGACAGCCCCGCAGGGCCGGGCCCGGGCCCCGCAGGGTCAGGCTCCGGCCGTGAAGCGGTCCCGCAGGGCCCGGTACTCCGCATCCGTGAGGAGCCCCGCACCGTGCAGCTCGGCGAGATGCTGCATCCGCTCCCCGGCCCGGGCCCCCGGCACCGCCGCGCCGGAGGCGACCACCGCCCGCGCCCGCAGCGCCACGAGCACCGCCGCCGCGAACGGCAGCGACTCGTGCACGGCTCCGTACCCCACGCCGAAGACCGCGGAGGCGAGATCGTGGTCCGGCCGGGGATCGCCGGCGCCCTCGCGGGGCAAGAGCCGCAGGTGCCCGCCGGACCGTTCCGGGGAGTGCCAGACCAACCCGGCCAGGGCCGTCAGCGCGTACCGCTGGTCGCCCGCCTTCCACTTGGTGCTGGTGGCCCCGGTGCGCGACCAGCGGAAGGTGACGGCGCCGCCGTCGAAGGCGAGCCGGGCGTCGTACGCCTTCAGCGTGGCCGGGGGCTCCGGGACGGAGACGAGGAACCGTTCGGCCGGCCCGGCCGGACCCAGCCGCTCGCGCAGGATTTCGGTGAAGGCCGCCGCCCGGCCGGCCCCGGCGCCGCCACCCGGCAGCACCAGCCGGTACGGATCGCAGGCTTCTCTCAACTGCCCCGCCGCGGCCTCCATCAGCGGGTCCGCTCCCACCCGTACGCGGGCGTGCAGCACCAGGGTGTCCCGCCGTCCCACGGTCAGGCTCACCCCGGACAACGCCTCGAGGGGAATCCGGCGTTCCCCCAGGGCGTGCCAGAGTCTGGGCGTTCGCATCCCCCGTGCGAAGCGGATGATGAGCGAGTTCGTGGTGCGGTCGAACTCCCAGACGGCATGGTTTCCGGCCAGTGCGTCACCCATGCGGCACATCGTAAAGGGGCGCACCCCTGTGCGTCCCCCCGCCGTGAGGTCCGATTTCGGGTCGGCCGAGCGGTCAGGGACCGTCCGTCCCGGATGTTCCGCGTCGGCAGGTGTCGTTCCCGGCGGCGCACACGGTGGAACCGAATGCGCCGGTTCCGATTTTGGCGAAGTTGTCCAGGGATTCGGTTCCTGGCTCGAAGTAGCCGGTGTGGCTCTTGGCTCCGGCCGCCGACAGGACCCGCGCGCCGAACTCCTCGGAGACCGGATCCGCGCCGTGGCCCAGGCCCCCGAACTCCAGGTGGGGCACGTCGGCGATCCAGTCACCGGCGTCCCGCATCGCCCACACCCGCGCCGAGGTGCCCAGCTCGGCGGCGTTCGCGGCGCGCATCCCGGGGCTGCCCGCCACCACGATGTCCGTGACCCGGGACGGCAGTTCGTGGGCCGCCACGCCGCACACCACCGAACCGTAGCTGTGGCAGAACAGTGCCACGCTCGCCCGCCCGGGCAGCGCGGAGGTCAGCGAGCGCAGTCTGGCCGCGCCGTCCAGGGCCAGTCGCCCGGTCGCCGCGTCCATGCCGACGCCGGTCGGCGCGGTGTAGCCGGCCCAGGCGATGACCGCGGTCCGGCTGCCCGGGGCGGCCGTGCGTTCGGCCGCGTACAGGGACTCCGCCATGCCGACGGGGGCGGTCAGCCGGCGCACCGTGCGCTCGAAGGTGAGCGCGTCGGTGTCGACCCCGGGGACGACCACCGAGACCCGGCGGGCCTCGCCGAGGTCGCCGAAGACCTCGGCGACGAGGGCGCCGCCGGTGGGGTCGAAGACGAGGATCTGCCGGCCGGGCTCGGCGAGGGACTCGAAGCGGTGGGCGCGCCGGCCGGCGACGGCGCGGTCGGAGGGGGCCAGCGTGATGTCGTGCGCGCGGGCGTCCTCGACCCGCGCGGCCTGCTTCAGCGCCATCCGGTTGGCCCGGTAGCGGACGCCGGGCGGCACGCCGTCGAGGTTGCCGACCACCAGCGGGTGGCCCTCGGTGAGCCGGGCGCGCTGGGCGCCGTCGAGGCTCGCGAAGAAGCGTGCCACCACGGGTGCCGGGGCGTCCGCGGCGGGCAGGGCCCGGCCTTCGAAGCGCGCCGCTGCCCAGGAGGCGAGCGCGGCCGCGCGCGGGGACGCCTCGCTCGCGGGCCGGTAGACGGCCGTCCAGCCCGTGGTCGCGAGCATCAGGAAGACCACCGTCAGCGCGAGCAGGGCGCGCAGGGCGGCCGGGCGCGCGGGGGCGTCGGCGGAGCGGGTGTGGGCGGGGCCGGGCAGGTTCACTGCGCCCAGCGTAGGAGACCGCCGCGGGTGCCTGCGCGTCGGGTGACGGGTGTCACCGCCGACCTTGGGACGCCCCGCCGGCGGGTGCTCCCGTACGGGACCTGCGTGCGCGGGCGCCCCGACCCGTACGGGGCCTTCGCCCGGCTTCGTCCGGCCTTCGCCCGACAGGGCGGGCCGGGCGGAAAGTGCCCCGGTCAGGCGGGCCGGCGCCAGTCGGCGGCCAGCGCGGGGCCGATCTGGTCGAGGTAGACCTCGGTCATCCGCCGGATGGCGGCCACGCTGGTGTCCTCGCCCTGCCCCCAGAGCCGGCCGGTGACGCGCATCACGCCGGTGAACGCGGCGACGGCCACCCGCGGGCGCGGGTCGGTGTCCACGTCCAGGCCCTCGCGCTCGGCTATCAGCCGGGCGATCCGCTCCTCCAGCTCGGTGGAGCGGCGCAGGTGCACGGCGAGCAGGGCCGGGGTGGACTCGATGAGCCGGTAGCTGCGCATGTACAGGTCGAGGGGGACCAGGTCCGAAATGGCCTCTTCGACGGTGTCCCAGGCGGCGAGCACGGCCGAGCGCATCGCCTCGAAGGGGCCCTCGGCGGGCGGGCGGGAGTGCAGCGCCGCGACGAAGTGCGATTCGACCAGGTCCTGGACGGCGAAGGCGACCTCTTCCTTGTTGGCGAAGTACCGGAAGAAGGTGCGCTGGGAGACGTCCACGGCGTCGGCGATCTCGTCGACGGTCGTCTCCTCGTACCCCTGGGCGATGAAGAGGAGGAGGGCGGCGCGCAGCAGTGCGTCGCGCGTGCGCTGTTTCTTGCGCTCGCGCAGTCCGGCCTGCGGTGCGGACGCGGGCCGCTGATCGGTCATCACGGCGGTCAGGGTACCTGTGACCGACCTGACAGTGGCTGTCTGACGAACCGGTCTGTGAAGTGTCAGTCGCTGTCACTAACCTGTTCGCATGACTAGTCAGATCACCGTCGACGGCGGGGACGCACTCTCGCTCACCAAGGAACCGGGCCCCTCGCCGGTCCGTACGGGCCTTCGGGGCCACCCGTGGCTCACCCTGTTCGCCGTCGCGATCGGCGTCATGATGGTCACCCTCGACGGCACGATCGTGGCCGTCGCCAACCCGGCCATCCAGAAGGACCTCGGCGCCTCGCTCGCCGACGTCCAGTGGATCACCAACGGCTACCTGCTCGCCCTCGCGGTCTCCCTCATCACCGCGGGCAAGCTCGGCGACCGCTTCGGCCACCGCCAGACCTTCCTCATCGGCATCGCCGGTTTCGCCGTCTCCTCGGCGGCCATCGGCCTCTCCGGCGGCGTCGAGCTCGTCATCGGCTTCCGCGTCGCACAGGGCGTCTTCGGAGCGCTGCTGATGCCCGCCGCGCTGGGCCTGCTGCGGGCGACCTTCCCGGCCGAGAAGCTCAACATGGCCATCGGCATCTGGGGCATGGTCATCGGCGCCTCGACCGCCGCCGGGCCGATCGTCGGCGGCCTGCTCGTCGAGAACGTGAGCTGGCAGTCCGTCTTCTTCATCAACGTGCCCGTCGGCATCGTCGCGCTCGCCTTCGGCCTGTTCATCCTGGTCGACCACCGGGCCGAGAACGCCCCGCGCTCCTTCGACCTCCCGGGCATCCTGCTGCTGTCGACCGGGATGTTCTCGCTGATCTGGGCGCTGATCAAGGCCTCGGAATGGGGCTGGGGCGACGCCAAGACCCTCGCCTTCCTCGGCGGGTCCCTCGTGTGCTTCGTGGCCTTCGCCCTCTGGGAGAACTTCGTCTCCGAGCCGCTGATCCCGCTCGGGATGTTCCGCTCGCTGCCGCTGTCCGCGGGCACGGTGCTGATGGTCCTGATGGCCTTCGCCTTCATGGGCGGGCTGTTCTTCGTCACCTTCTACCTGCAGAACGTCCACGGCATGAGCCCCGTCGACAGCGGCCTGCACCTGCTGCCGCTGACCGGCATGATGATCGTCGGATCGCCGCTGGCGGGCCTGGCCATCACCAAGGTCGGCCCGCGGCTGCCGCTGGTCGCCGGAATGGTCGCCACCGCCGCCGCCTGCTTCGGGATGTCCCAGCTGACCCCGGGCACCTCCACCCTCACCATGTCGCTCTGGTTCGCCCTGATGGGCCTCGGGCTCGCGCCCGTCATGGTCGGCGCCACCGAGGTCATCGTGGGCAACGCCCCGCTGGAGCTCTCGGGCGTGGCCGGCGGGCTCCAGCAGGCCGCCATGCAGGTCGGCGGCAGCCTGGGCACCGCCGTGCTCGGCGCGGTCATGGCGAGCAAGGTCGGCAGCGTCTTCGAGGACAACTGGGCCGGAGCCGGGCTGCCGCCGATCACCCCGGAGCAGGCGGACCTCGCGGAGAAGGGCATCCAGGTCGGCATCGCCCCGATCCCGCCGGGCGCTCCGGAGCAGCTCGCGGCGACCATCACGGGGGTCGCGCACGACACGTTCGTGTCAGGGATGAGCACGGCCTTCACCGTCGCGGGCGTGGTCGCGGTGTTCGCCGCGGTCGTGGCCGGCTTCACGAAGCGCGGCGAGAACGCGGCTGCGGGGGCGGGCGCGGCCCACATCTAGCTCCGTCCCGCCCGCCCGCCCCGGCACGGTGCCCCGCTGGCGCCGTGCCGCGGGCCGGGCGGCCGGGGCGGTCACGGTGGTCGCGGAGGCGTCAACTCCGGGGCCGCCGCAGCCCCGCCGGGCGATCCGGCGGGGCTGTCGCCTATCAGGGTGGACCCGCTCGCGACCCCTTCCGCCGGGACGTCCGCGCAGGTCAGCGTGGTGCCGACGGAGCTCCGGAAACGGTCCGGGGCCCGTACGTCCACCAGGAGTTGACCCGTCATGCGTACGTGGAGCACCACTTTCTCCGGGCGCACAGCCGCCACGGCCACCGTTCTCGCCGCCACCCTGCTGATCCCGGGCACCGCGGAATCCGCCCACGCGGCGAGCCGCGCCCCGGGCCGTACGCCGGTGCGGGCGCCGGCCCTGATCCCTGCGCAGGCCAAGGCCCAGGTTCCGGCCCGGGCCCAGGCTCCGGTACGGGCCCGGGCCGACGCTCCGGCTCCGGTACGGGCCTCCGGGCGGACGAAGGGGCGGGCCGCCGGCCCCCCGGCGCTCGGGGCCTGCGCCACCGGGCAGCTGTGCCTGTGGGCGAAGCCGGAGTTCAAGGGCGCCCGCACGACCCACGAGCTCAGCACCCTCGACATCAACAGCTGCACCGCCCTGCCCGCCGGGACCACCGCCCAGTCCCTCACGAACCGGACCGGCCGCCCGGTCACCACCTACCAGTCGGCCGAGTGCGCCGAGACCGGTGAGTTCCAGACCTACCCGGGCGACGGGGTGTGGCTGCCCCAGTCGCCCTACCAGGTCAGGGCGTTCAAGGTGTGGGAGCGCTGACGAATCCGCCGCCCGCCTGGACCGGCCCGGCCTGGGCGCAGACCTCCGCGCCCGGGCCGGGCTCCCCGACGGGCTCCGCGGCCGCCGCAACCCCGGTGGCCGCGGGGATCCCGCCGAGGCGGGCGACCTCGGCACGCAGCGCCCGTACCTCCGCCGCCAGTTCGGAGATCGCCGCCGTCTGGGCGCGTTCCACCAGGTCGTCGCGCTCGAAGCGGGAGATGAACCAGGCCGCGATGTTGGCGGTCACCACACCCAGCAGCGCGATGCCGGACAGCATCAGCCCCACCGCCAGCAGCCGTCCGAGTCCGGTGGTGGGGGAGTGGTCCCCGTAGCCGACCGTCGTCATCGTGGTCACCGACCACCACAGAGCGTCCCCGAGGTTCTTGATGTTGCCGTCGGGGGCGTCCCGCTCCACGCTGAGCACCGCCAGCGAGCCGAACATCAGCAGTCCGACCACCGAGCCCGCCACGTAGGTGGTGAGCCGGATCTGCGGGGCCATCCGGGCCCGCCGGCCCACCAGCATCAGGGTGGACACCACCCGCAGCAGCCGCAGCGGCTGGATCATCGGCAGCACCACCGCCGCCAGGTCCAGCCAGTGGGTCCGGACGAACGCCCTCTTCGAGTGCGCCAGGCCCAGCCGCATCAGGTAGTCGGCGGCGAAGGCGGCCCACACCACCCACTCGGCATGCTTGCAGGCGGCGTGCACCACCGGGCTCGCGTCGGGCAGGACGATGGGCACCGCGTAGGCCACGGCGAATCCCAGGGCGAGCACCAGCAGCGGCGTCTGCGTCCGGCGTTCCCACCGGGCCTGGGGGGAGGGTTGCTTCATGCCGAGCATCGTAAAGAACGCGTAAGGGGCGCCGGGACAGGTGTCCCGGCGCCCCTTGCGGAAGAGTGACGGCTACGCGTCGCCCCCGGCCGCGCCCGGGTCGGCCGCCCGGACGTCCAGCAGCTGGTACCGGTCGATCGCCTGCTTCAGCGCCGAGCGGTCGATCTTGCCCGCCTTGGCCAGCTCGGTCAGCACCGAGAGGACCACCGACTGCGCGTCGATGTGGAAGAAGCGCCGGGCCGCGCCCCGCGTGTCCGCGAAGCCGAAGCCGTCCGCGCCCAGCGAGGTGTACGTGCCGGGCACCCAGCGCGAGATCTGGTCCGGGACCGCCCGCATCCAGTCGGAGACGGCCACGAACGGACCCTCCGCGCCGGACAGCTTGCTCGTCACGTACGGGACGCGCTGCTCCTCCTCCGGGTGGAGCAGGTTGTGCTCCTCCACGGCGACGGCTTCGCGGCGCAGCTCGTTCCAGGAGGTCGCCGACCAGACGTCCGCCTTCACGTTCCACTCGGCGGCCAGGATCCGCTGCGCCTCCAGCGCCCACGGCACCGCCACGCCCGAGGCCATGATCTGCGCCCCGACGGTTCCCGAGGTGCCCTGCGAGATCCGGTGGATGCCCTTGAGGATCCCGTCCACGTCCACGCCGGCCGGCTCGGCCGGGTGCTGGATGGGCTCGTTGTAGACCGTCAGGTAGTAGAAGACGTCCTCGGCGTCGGGGCCGTACATGCGCCGCAGACCGTCCTTGACGATGTGCGCGATCTCGTACCCGTACGCCGGGTCGTACGCCACACAGCCCGGGTTCGTCGAGGCCAGCAGCTGGGAGTGGCCGTCGGCGTGCTGCAGGCCCTCACCCGTCAGGGTGGTCCGGCCGGCGGTCGCACCGAGGACGAAACCGCGCGCCAGCTGGTCCGCCATCTGCCAGAACTGGTCACCCGTGCGCTGGAATCCGAACATCGAGTAGAAGACGTAGACCGGGATCAGCGGCTCGCCGTGCGTCGCGTACGCCGAACCAGCGGCGATCAGCGAAGCCGTGCAGCCCGCCTCCGAGATGCCGTCGTGCAGCATCTGGCCGGTCGGCGACTCCTTGTACGCGAGCAGCAGGTCGCGGTCGACCGCCTCGTACTGCTGGCCCAGCGGGTTGTAGATCTTGGCGCTCGGGAAGAACGCGTCCATGCCGAAGGTGCGGTACTCGTCGGGGGCGATCAGCACGAAGCGCTTGCCGATCTCCTTGTCCCGCATCAGGTCCTTCAGGATGCGGACGAAGGCCATGGTGGTGGCGATCGACTGCTGGCCCGAGCCCTTCTTGGCCGCCGCGTAGGTGGCGTCGCCCGGCAGCTGGAGCGGCTTCGCGCGCACCACGCGGGTCGGCACGTAGCCGCCGAGCGCGCTGCGGCGGTCGTGCATGTACTGGATCTCGGGGGAGTTGCGGCCCGGGTGGTAGTACGGCGGCGCGCCGTCCTCCAGCTGGGCGTCCGTGATCGGGATGTGCAGGCGGTCGCGGAAGCGCTTGAGGTCGTCGGCCGTCAGCTTCTTCATCTGGTGGGTCGCGTTGCGGCCCTCGAAGTTCGGACCGAGGGTCCAGCCCTTGACCGTCTGCGCCAGGATCACCGTCGGCTGGCCCTTGTGGGCCTTGGCCGCCGCGTACGCCGCGTAGACCTTCTTGTGGTCGTGACCACCGCGGCCCAGGTGCTGGATCTGCTGGTCGGTCATGTTCTCGACCATGGCCCGGAGCCGGTGGTCGCCGCCGAAGAAGTGGTCGCGGATGTACGCGCCCGTCTCGGTGGCGTACGTCTGGAACTGGCCGTCCGGGGTGGTGTTCAGCTTGTTGACCAGGATGCCGTCACGGTCCTGGGCCAGCAGCGGGTCCCAGGAGCGGTCCCAGATCAGCTTGATGACGTTCCAGCCGGCGCCGCGGAACTGCGACTCCAGCTCCTGCATGATCTTGCCGTTGCCGCGGACCGGGCCGTCGAGGCGCTGCAGGTTGCAGTTGACGACGAAGGTCAGGTTGTCGAGGTGCTCGCGGGCCGCGATGGAGAGCTGACCGAGCGACTCGGGCTCGTCCATCTCGCCGTCGCCCAGGTACGCCCAAACGTGTGACTTGGAGGTGTCCGCGATCCCGCGGGCCTCCATGTACCGGTTCATCCGGGCCTGGTAGATCGCACCGAGCGGGCCGAGGCCCATCGAGACGGTCGGGAACTCCCAGAAGTCCGGCATGAGCCGCGGGTGCGGGTAGCTGGAGAGGCCGTACGGGGCCTTCGACTTCTCCTGGCGGAACGCGTCGAGCTGCTGCTCGGAGAGCCGGTCCAGGAGGTAGGCGCGGGCGTAGATGCCGGGGGAGGCGTGGCCCTGGAAGAAGATCTGGTCGCCGCCGTCGCCCTCGTCCTTGCCCCGGAAGAAGTGGTTGAAGCCCACGTCGTAGAGGGAGGCGGAGGAGGCGAAGGTGGCGATGTGACCGCCGACGCCGATCCCCGGGCGCTGGGCGCGCGAGACCATGACGGCCGCGTTCCACCGGGTGGCGTTGAGGACCTTGCGCTCGATCTCCTCGTTGCCGGGGAAGAAGGGCTCGTCCTTGGTGGCGATCGTGTTGACGTAGTCCGTGGAGCGCATCTCGGGCACGGCCACGCGCTTCTCGCGGGCGCGCTCCATCAGCCGCAGCATCAGGTAGCGGGCGCGCTCACGGCCCCGCTCGTCGACGGCCGCGTCCAGGGAGTCGAGCCACTCCTGCGTCTCTTCCGGATCGAAGTCCGGTACCTGACTCGGCAGGCCACCAATGATGATCGGATTGCGATCGGATGCGGAAGCCACGCTGTTCCTTCGCTGTCGGGGGAGTCGTGCTGAAGCTGTACTGGGGTTCGCCGCCTCCCATGGTCTTACGCTCGGCAGAAATCGTCATCTTTACCGTTGGGTAATCCCTTGAGGTGGCGGGATTGTGCTGGCTGCGGCGACGACAACGCCCAAACCGCAACCTTACGCCCATGTCGATCACCCCCTTCGCAAGGCCGTTCGTCCCTCAAACAGGTGCGAAAGTCCCGAGGCCGTGCCGAATGAGGTGGAATGGTGTGGGATGAATCACCAGGGGTACATGCGGAAGGGCTGAAAGTTGCGGCGAGACGGCCGCAATCGTCACCGTTTCGACGGTCTCGGCGGCCGGGTACTTGCGCGATCCGCCGCGCCCGTGTGGACTACGCCCAATGCTGCGCGTACGCGCGCCGCCGAAGAACATTCACCGAACATGAGCAGGAGGCACCCCGTGAGCGCGACCGCGGACCACGCGGAGAACCTGGCCGCCAGGCTGGGTTTCCAGTCCGAACAGGTGGTCCAGGAGATCGGCTACGACGACGACGTCGATCAGGAATTCCGTGATGCCGTAGAGGATCACGTCACCGAACTCGTCGATGAGGACTACGACGATGTCGCAGACGCGGTTCTGCTGTGGTTCCGGGAGGACGACGGCGACCTGACGGACGCCCTGGTCGATGCGACCGAGCTGGTCGAGGACGGCGCACTGATCCTGCTGGTGACCCCCAAGACCGGCAAGGACGGTTTCGTCGAGGCCAGCGACATCAGCGAGGCCGCCGAGACGGCCGGCCTCTCGCTGGCGAAGGGTCTCCCCGTCGGCAAGGAGTGGACCGCCACCAAGCTGGTGACTCCGAAGACGGCCAAGTCCAAGCGCTGAGCCGCGCCCCGCAGTCATGCGGACACACGCACCCCGCCCGCCGGAAGCTTCCCGGTGGGCGGGGTGTGTGCGTTTCGCGGGCGGGCCGGAGCCGGACGCGCGGTGGACCCATAAGGTGAGATCACCCGAACAGCCCAACGCAGGGATGCGGGACGAAGGGATGCGACAGATGGCGATCGAGGTCGGCAGCAAGGCCCCGGACTTCGAGCTCAAGGACAACCACGGCAGGGTCGTGCGGCTCTCCGACTTCCGGGGGGAGAAGGCCGTCGTGCTGCTCTTCTACCCCTTCGCCTTCACCGGCGTCTGCACCGGCGAGCTCTGCGAGCTGCGCGACCAGCTGCCGCGCTTCCAGAACGACGACGTGCAGCTCCTGGCGGTCTCCAACGACTCCGTACCGACCCTGCGCGTCTTCGGCGAGCAGGAGGGGCTGGAGTACCCCCTGCTGTCCGACTTCTGGCCGCACGGGGAGGCCTCCCGCGCCTACGGGGTCTTCGACGAGGAGAAGGGCTGCGCGGTGCGCGGCACCTTCGTCATCGACCGCGACGGCATCGTGCGCTGGAGCGTCGTCAACGGGCTGCCCGACGCCCGTGACCTGAACGAGTACATCAAGGCCCTCGACAGCCTCTGAGTCCGTGCCGCAGGCTCATGGGCACGGTGCCGACAGGCACGCGGGCCCGTTCGCCTGGAATAAGCCCGTACAGGCGGGAACCCGTCACTAGGATCGAAACGTTGATCCGGTAGCAACCGCACGACGGGGCCCCGCCCCACACAAAACCTTATGGAGGACCCGTGGGAGTCAGCCTCAGCAAGGGCGGCAACGTCTCGCTGACCAAGGCCGCGCCGAACCTGACGGCGGTCATCGTCGGTCTGGGCTGGGACGCTCGCACCACCACCGGTGTCGACTTCGACCTCGACGCCAGCGCGATCCTGACCAACGACCAGGGCAAGGTCGCCAGCGACGCGAACTTCGTCTTCTTCAACAATCTGAAGAGCCCCGACGGCTCGGTCGAGCACACCGGTGACAACACCACCGGTGAGGGCGAGGGCGACGACGAGGCGATCAAGGTCAACCTCGCCGGCGTGCCCGCCGACGTGGCCAAGATCGTCTTCCCGGTCTCGATCTACGAGGCCGAGAGCCGCCAGCAGAGCTTCGGCCAGGTCCGCAACGCGTACATCCGCGTCGTGAACCAGGCCGACAACGCCGAGCTCGCCCGCTACGACCTGTCGGAGGACGCCTCGACGGAGACCGCCATGGTCTTCGGCGAGCTCTACCGCAACGGTGCGGAGTGGAAGTTCCGCGCCATCGGCCAGGGCTACGCCTCGGGCCTGCGCGGTATCGCGCAGGACTTCGGCGTCAACGTCTGAGCCTGCTCCACCAGAGCAGTCGTTCCATCCGTCCGGCGCCGTGCACTCGTGTGTACGGCGCCGGACCGGCTTTACGGCCACATCGCCGTACCGTCAGACCGCCGTACCGCCACTTCGCCACATCACCACCGTCGTCCGGGGAGGACCACAACATGGGCGTCACACTCGCCAAGGGGGGCAATGTCTCCCTCTCCAAAGCCGCACCGAACCTCACCCGGGTTCTGATCGGCCTCGGATGGGACGCGCGCTCGACCACGGGCGCCGACTTCGACCTCGACGCCAGCGCACTGCTGTGCAGCAACGGCCGGGTGCTCGGGGACGAGTACTTCGTCTTCTACAACAACCTGAAGAGCCCCGAGGGCTCCGTCGAACACACGGGGGACAACCTCACCGGCGAGGGTGAAGGCGACGACGAGTCGATCATCGTCGACCTCAGCAAGGTCCCGGCCGGCGTGGACAAGATCGTCTTTCCCGTCTCGATCCACGAGGCCGAGGCCCGTATGCAGAGCTTCGGCCAGGTCAGCAATGCCTTCATCCGCGTGGTGAACGAGGCGGACGGTCAGGAACTCGCCCGCTACGACCTTTCCGAGGACGCCTCCAGCGAGACCGCGATGATCTTCGGCGAGGTCTACCGGTACGGGGGTGAATGGAAGTTCCGTGCAGTGGGGCAGGGGTACGCGTCGGGGCTCCGCGGCATCGCTCTAGACTTCGGGGTCAACGTTTCGTAAAGCCGTACAACACGATGGGATGCCAGTGGTTCTGAAAACCTTCGGCTGGTCGTTCGCAGTCACTGCGCTCGGACTGGTCGCAGCGGTGCTCTACGGGGGGTGGGAGGCCTTCGGGGTCGTTGCGATCCTGACCATCCTGGAGATCTCGCTGTCCTTCGACAACGCGGTCGTCAACGCCGGAATTCTGAAGAAGATGAATGCCTTCTGGCAGAAGATCTTCCTCACCATCGGTGTTCTCATCGCCGTCTTCGGCATGCGCCTGGTCTTCCCGATCGTGATCGTCGCGATCAGCGCCAAGATCGGGCCGATCGAGGCCGTCGATCTCGCGGTGTCCGACCAGGACATGTACAAGCAGCTCGTCACGGACGCGCACCCGTCCATCGCCGCCTTCGGTGGCATGTTCCTGCTGATGATCTTCCTCGACTTCATCTTCGAGGACCGTGACATCAAGTGGCTCGCGTGGCTGGAGCGCCCGCTGGCCAAGCTCGGCAAGATCGACATGCTGTCGGCGTGCATCGCGCTGATCGTCCTGGTCATCACTGCGATGACCTTCGCCGTCAACGCCCACCAGCACGGCGGCATGCACGTGGACAAGGCGCAGACGGTGCTGATCTCCGGCATCCTCGGCCTGATCACCTACATGATCGTCGGCGGCCTCTCCGGCTACTTCGAGAACAAGCTGGAGGAAGAGGAGGAGCACGAACACGAGGCCGAGGAAGAGGCGAAGAAGAGCGGCAAGCCCGTCTCGGTCGTCGCCATGGCCGGCAAGGCCGCGTTCTTCATGTTCCTCTACCTCGAAGTCCTCGACGCCTCCTTCTCCTTCGACGGGGTCATCGGCGCCTTCGCCATCACCAGCGACATCGTGATCATGGCCCTCGGCCTCGGTATCGGTGCCATGTACGTCCGGTCGCTGACGGTCTACCTGGTCCGCCAGGGCACCCTCGACGACTACGTCTACCTGGAGCACGGCGCGCACTACGCCATCGGCGCGCTCGCCGTCATCCTGCTCGTCACCATCCAGTACGAGATCAACGAGGTCATCACCGGCCTCGTCGGCGTCGTGCTGATCGGATGGTCCTTCTGGTCCTCGGTGCGCCGCAACAAGCGCCTGGAACTGGAGGGTTCCACCGCCGAGGCATGATCGCGGCGGTAATGCGGAACGCTCAAGTGCGGGGCGGTCCGGCGGGTCCACGGACCTACCGGGCCGCCCCGTCCGCATGTCGGGACGTCGGCGTGCCGGCAGGGGTCCGAGCGCGCCAAGGGACAAGGGGGGTTGTGGGGATGGGATTCTTCGACGGCATCAGGGGCAGCCGCGGTACGCAGTTCCAGTCGGGCAGTGCCTCGTCGAACGCGATCGAGCTGACCAAACGCCATCCGACGGTATCGCTCACCAAACAGGGGGCGGTGCACGGCAATCTGCGCGTGAACCTCTCCTGGCGGATGCGCACCTCGGACATAGGCGGCCGCAGCACCGGCCAGAGCGGGCAGCTCTTCCGGCATCCGTTCAAGCTGTTCAAGCCGGACATGGTGCAGGCGCACACCCAGGGCATGGTCAATGTCGACCTCGACATCGGCTGCCTCTACGAACTGACCGACGGGACCCGGGGCGTCGTCCAGCCGCTGGGGAACCTGCACGGGGACATCAACAGCCCGCCGTACGTGAAGCTCAGCGGGGACGACCGGTTCGGGGCGCCCTCCGGCGAGACGATCTTCGTCAATCTCGACCACGCCGAGGAGATCAAGCGGCTGCTGGTCTTCGTGTACATCTACGACCAGACCCCGGCCTTCGACCGGACGCACGCCCTGGTCACCCTCTACCCGATCACCGGGCCGCGCATCGAGATCCCCCTGGAGGAGCGCCACCCGCACGCCCGCTCCTGCGCGGTCGTCTCCCTGGAGAACGTCAAGGGAGAGCTGATCGTGCGGCGCGAGGTCACCTTCGTGTACGGGTTCCAGGCCGAGCTGGACCGGCTGTACGGGTGGGGCCTCCAGTGGGGCCGGGGCTACAAGACCAAGACCTGACGGGGCCGGCCGGGCTGCCCCGTCCGCCGGTTCTGCCCGGTCCGCCGGTTCCGCCCGGTCCGGCCGCCGGTCACCTGCGGATGAACTGCGGGCCCTGCGCCGGCAGCCGGAAGGACGGGTCCCCGCCCGGAGCCGGCACCGGGGCCTGCGCCACCGGCTGCGGGTAGCCGTAGGCGGGCTGGGCGACCGGCGGGGCCTGGGTGGGCGGGGCCGGGGTGACCGACGGGGCCCGTCCCTGCGCCTGGGGCTGGCCCTGGGCCTGGTCCGGGGCCTGTTCCTGGGCCTCGGGGGCGTTCTCGTCCACGGAGATCCCGTGGTCGGTGGCCAGGCCGACGAGCCCGTTGGAGTAGCCCTCGCCGAGCGCGCGGAACTTCCAGGCGTCCGCCCGCCGGTACAGCTCGCCGCAGATCAGCGCCGTCTCGGCGCCCGTCTCCGGCCGCACGTCGAAGTAGGCCAGCGGTTCGGAGCCGCCGGTCGCGGTGGCGTCGTAGAGGAGGATCCGCAGGTCGTGGACCCGCTCGAAGGGGACGTCCTCGGCGGAGGCGACGACGAGGATCCGGTCCACGGCCGGGGTGACGGCCCGCAGGTCCGCCTGTACGGCGTCGGTGATCCCGTCGCCGAGCTGCTTCTTCCCGAGCCGCCAGACGGCCCCGGAGGGGTGCCGGGGCTGGTTGTAGAACACGAAGTCCTCGTCCGAGCGCACGCGCCCGTCCGCCCCCACGAGCAGCGCCGAGGCGTCCACGTCGGGCACGTCGGGCCCCGCGGTCCAGCGCAGCACCGCGCGGACCGCCAAGGCGGCCACGGGGATGTTGGAGCCCTTCTGCATCGCGTGCGTCATGCCGGTCATCCTGCCCTCCCGGGCGGGACCGGGACAATGCGGCCCCCCGTAGACCTTGTCCGGATCGCGAGACCTGGGCATGGTGCAAGAGGGTTACCTGGATTTCATGTGCTTGAGGAATTTTTGACTCACGTTCGTACGTACTATTACCGGCCACGCCAGATCGGCCGCCGAGCCTGTACGGGGGAAGCACATGCGTCACTTCGGGCATATTTCGCCCACCGTCCGCAAGGACCTCTTCCACCAGGAGCCGACAGAGTTCACCGCCGCCTCTCCCGCCACCACGCTCGCGGCCGCGCTGGGAGCCACGCTCTACAGCCCGGCCACCCGTCCCCAGCTCGCCCGTGACATCCGCAAGCAGGCCGGCCTCGGGGTCGTCTCCATGGTCCTCTGCCTGGAGGATTCCATCAGCGACGCGGACGTCCCGGGGGGCGAGGAGAACCTCGTCCGGCAGTTCGCCGCCCTCCACGAGGACCCGGCGGAGCTCCCGCTGCTCTTCATCCGCGTCCGGGAACCCGAGCAGATCCCCGACCTCGTGCACCGGCTCGGCGGCTCGGCGTCGAGACTGGCCGGATTCGTGCTCCCCAAATTCAGCGAGAGCCGGGGCATCGCCTTCCTCGACGCCGTCGCGCAGGCGGAGACCGCGAGCGGACTGCCCCGGCTGTACGCGATGCCCGTCCTGGAGACCCCCGAGCTGCTCCACCTGGAGACCCGGGTCGAGGCCCTCGCCGGGATCTCCCGCACGGTCAACAAGTACCGCGAGCGCGTCCTGGCGCTCCGCCTCGGCGTGACCGACTTCTGCTCCGCGTACGGGCTGCGCCGCACCCCCGACATGACCGCCTACGACGTCCAGATCGTCGCCGGGGTGATCGCCGACGTGGTCAACGTGCTCAGCCGCGCCGACGGCACCGGCTTCACCGTCACCGGGCCCGTGTGGGAGTACTTCCGCAGCCAGCAGCGCCTCTTCAAGCCGCAGCTGCGCCGCAGCCCCTTCCTGGAGGAGGGCGTCGAGGAGCTGCGCACCGCGCTGATCGAGCACGACCTGGACGGGCTGCTGCGCGAGATCGAGCTCGACCGGGCCAACGGGCTGCTGGGCAAGACCTGCATCCACCCCGCCCACGTCACCCCGGTCCACGCGCTCTCGGTGGTGTCGCACGAGGAGTTCAGCGATGCTCAAGACATCCTGCGCCCCGAGCGCGGGGGCGGCGGAGTGATGCGTTCCGCCTACACGAACAAGATGAACGAGGTGAAGCCCCACCGGGCCTGGGCCGAGCGCACCATGCTGCGCGCCGAGGTCTTCGGTGTGGCGAAGGAGGAGGTCGGCTTCGTCGATCTCCTCACGGCCGGGCTCCAGGTGTGACCGGGCTGTTGACTGCGAAGAAGGGCAAGACGATCGAAGCGGTGTGGTCGGGAACGTGGGTCGCGGACCGGCTGGGCGTGAGCCTGGAGGACGGGACGGGTACCGGGACCGGCGGGCCGGCGCTGGAAGAGCTCCTCGGGCTGGCGCTGCGGCGCAACCCCAAGCGGGCCCACCTGCTCGTGTCGCGGGTGCTGGGCAAGCACGTCCCGCAGTCCCCGGCGGCCGTGTACGCCGCCGGGTACGGGCTCGGCGAGCGGGTCCGGGAGCTGCTGGGCGACGCGGAGGCGGCCTCGGCGGTCGTCCTGGGATACGCGGAGACCGCGACCGGGCTGGGCCACTGCGTGGCCGACGGCCTCGGCAGCGCCCCGTACCTGCACTCCACCCGCCGCCCCGTGCCCGGCGTGGAGGCCGCGGGCGGCTTCGAGGAGGCCCACTCGCACGCCACCTCGCACCTGCTGCTCCCCGAGGACCCGAAGCTGCTGGCGGGCTCGGGCCCGCTGGTCCTCGTCGACGACGAGTTCTCCACCGGCAACACCGTCCTGAACACCATCGCCGACCTCCACGCCCGCCACCCCCGCGGCCACTACGTGGTCGTCGCCCTGGTCGACATGCGCTCCCCGGCCGACCGCGACCGCCTTGTCGCGTTCGCGGAGGAGCTGGGGGCGCGGGTGGACCTCATATCCCTGGCCTCGGGCACGGTCTCCCTCCCGGAGGGTGTGCTGGAGAAGGGCCGGGCACTGGTGGAGCATTACGAGGCCGAGGCCGGGGGTGGGCAAGATCAGCCCCTGCGGCGTTTGAGCAGCGGGGTCCGGGGCGGCGCCCCGGCAGACGACCCGCACCCGATCACCCGCGTGGAACTGGACTGGCCGGCCGGGATACCCGACGGCGGTCGCCACGGATTCACCCCCTCGCACCGCGCAGCCCTGGAGGCGGCGCTGCCCGCCATGGCGGACCGGCTCGAGGCCGCGCTCGGCGCGGCCCCCGCGCGGGTCCTCGTACTCGGCAACGAGGAGCTGATGTACGCCCCGCTGCGCCTCGCGCAGGCCCTGGAGGCGTCCGGCGCGGCGGCCGAGGTCCGCTTCTCCACCACCACCCGCTCGCCGGTGCTCGCCGTGGACGACCCCGGCTACGCCATCCGCACCCGGCTGGTCTTCCCCGCCCACGACGACCCGGCCGACGGCCCGGGAGACCGGTACGCGTACAACGTCGCCGGCACGGCCGGTGCTCGCTTCGACGCCGTGGTCGCCGTCGTGGACTCGGCCGGGGACACCGCAGAGCTCCGTACCGGCCTGCTCGCGGCCCTCGCACCGCACACCGGCCGGGTCCTACTGGCGGTCATACCTTCGTACGTACCCGACCGGCAGGAGCCGATCATGACCGAGCCGCAGGGCGAACCGCTGAGCGAGCAGCTGGGCGAACCACTGCGCGGGCCCGCCTTCTCCTCCTACGCCGCCGAAGACGTCGGCTGGCTGCTCCAGGACCTCTCCGACGTCGAGCTGGAGGCCCCGACCGAGGAGCGCGAGGAGGCCATCCAGGCGGGCGGCGCGCACTACGCGGAATCGCTGCCGGTGGAGTTCCAGCCGTCCCCGGAGTACCAGCAGCTCTACCAGAGCGCGCTGACCGCCTCCGCCGCCCGGATGGCCCGAGCCGTCGGCACCGTCACCGAGACGGTCCTCGCCGAGCGCTCCCATAGCCTTCGGCATGGGAGGGACCCCGGCCCGTCCCCCGTTCTGGTCTCGCTCGCCCGAGCCGGCACCCCCGTGGGCGTGCTGATGCGGCGCTGGGCGCAGGCCCGGCACGGCCTGGACCTGCCGCACTACGCCGTCTCCATCGTGCGCGGCCGCGGCATCGACGCCAACGCGCTGCGCTGGCTGGCCGCCCACCACGATCCGGCCGACGTGGTCTTCGTCGACGGCTGGACCGGCAAGGGCGCGATCACCCGCGAACTGCGCGAGGCCCTGGGTGAGTTCGAGGGCTTCAACCCGGAGATCGTGGTCCTCGCCGACCCCGGCTCGTGCGTGGAGACGTACGGCACGCGCGAGGACTTCCTGATCCCCTCCGCCTGTCTCAATTCGACCGTTTCCGGGCTCGTCTCGCGTACGGTTCTCAGGTCCGACCTGGTCGGGCCCGCCGATTTCCACGGCGCGAAGTTCTACCGCGAGCTCGCCGGGGCCGATGTCTCCGTCGCGTTCGTCGACACCGTCTCCGCGCACTTCGAGGAGGTGGCCGAGGCCGTGGACGCCGAGGTCAAGGAGCTCCTCGCCGCCGACCGCACGCCGACCTGGGTGGGCTGGCGGGCGGTGGAGCGGATCAGCGAGGAGTACGGCATCCACGACGTGAACCTCGTCAAGCCGGGCGTCGGCGAGACCACCCGGGTGCTGCTGCGCCGGGTGCCGTGGAAGATCCTCGCGCAGCGCGGCGCCGGGGCCGACCTTGACCACGTACGACTCCTCGCGGAGCAGCGGGGGGTGCCGGTCGAAGAGGTCGACGGCCTGCCGTACAGCTGCGTAGGACTCATCCATCCCCGCTTCACGCGCGGCGCCACGGGCGCCGACGGAAAGGCTGTGGCCGCCAAGTGACCGTCATCGTAGCCAGTGACCTCGACCGTACGCTCATCTACTCGACGGCCGCGCTCGGCCTGACCATGCCCGACCCGGTGGCCCCCCGGCTGCTGTGCGTGGAGGTGCACGAGAGCAAGCCGCTGTCGTACATGACCGAGACGGCGGCGGGGCTGCTGGCGGAGCTGTCGGCCGACCCGGGAGCGGTGTTCGTCCCGACCACCACCCGGACCCGCAAGCAGTACCAGCGCATCCGCTTCCCCGGCCGGCCGGCGAAGTACGCGATCTGCGCCAACGGCGGCCAGCTGCTGGTGGACGGGATCCCGGACCGGGACTGGCGCCGCCAGGTCGCGGCGCGGCTCGCCGCGGAATCCGTCCCGCTGGAGGAGATGCACGCGCACCTGATGTCCGTGACCGACCCGGCGTGGCTGCGCAAGGCGCGGGTGGCGGAGGACCTGTTCGCGTACCTGGTCGTGGAGCGGGCGCTGGTCCCCGCGGAGTGGATCAAGACGTTGGCGGAATGGTCCGAGGCGCGCGGCTGGACCGTCTCGCTCCAGGGCCGGAAGATCTACGCCGTCCCGCGGCCGCTGACCAAGAGCGCGGCGATGCACGAAGTGGCCCGGCGCACGGAGGCCACGAGCACGCTGGCCGCCGGCGACTCGCTGCTGGACGCGGACCTGCTGCTCGCGGCGGACACGGCCTGGCGGCCGGGCCACGGCGAGCTGGCCGACGCGGGCTGGACGGCGCCGCACGTGACGACGCTGGCCCAGGCGGGCGTGCTGGCCGGTGAGGAGATCGTGCGCGCGTTCACCCGCGAAGTGGCGAGACTGGGCACCCCCGCCGCCTGATCGTGGGCACACTGGGCCCATGACCAAGGGCAACAGCACCAAGATCACAGACGAGCTCTACCAGTACATGCTCGCGCACAACCCCCCGCTGGACGAGGTCCAGCGGGGGCTGGTGGCGACGACGTACGAGGTGTTCCCGGATGCGGCCGGAATGCAGTCGGCGGAGGAGCAGGGGCCGCTGCTCGCCTTCCTGGTCCGGCTGACCGGCGCGCGGCACATCGTGGAGATCGGTACCTTCACCGGCTTCTCCTCCCTGTCGATGGCGCAGGCCATGCCGGCGGACGGACGCCTCATCGCGTGCGACGTCTCGGAGGAGTGGACGGCGTACGCGCGCGAGGCCTGGGCGAAGGCCGGGGTCGCGGACCGCATCGACCTGCGGATCGCGCCCGCGCTGGAGACGCTGCGCGCGATGCCGGCGGAGCCGCACATCGACATGGCGTACATGGACGCGGACAAGCAGAGCCAGATCGCCTACTGGGAGGAGCTCGTACCGCGGCTGCGCCCGGGCGCGCTGCTCGTCACGGACAACACGCTGTACCACGGCGCGGTGCTGGACCCGGCGGCGACCGGTGGGGCGGCGGGGGTCCAGGCCTACAACGACCACGTCGTGGCGGACCCCCGCATGGAGTCGGTGCTGCTGGCGATCTCCGACGGCATCACCCTGTCCCGCAAGCGCTAGCCGCAGCCACCCCCGCCACAGCAGCCTCCGCCGCCGCCTCCCATGGGCGCGGCGGGGGCTGCGCTGCTCCCGCCGACGGCGACGGCGGACAACAGCCTGACGGTATCGGCGTGCCCGGCGGGGCAGTCGGCGGGCGCGGAGGACTCGGCCATGGGCCGGCTGACCTCGAAGGTGTCTTCGCAGGTCCGGCAGCGGAATTCGTAACGGGGCATGCGGTACAGGCTACGCAGTGGTCCCCCCGGCCGGGAAGCGCTGCCGCGCCGCGCTGAGGCGTCGGCCGTCGCGAGTGCGGACGTGGGCGGGGCCGAGGGAGAGAGCGCGTCTTCCTGCCGCTGATGCTGATCGGCGGCATCACGATCGGCGGCGCCCTGTCCTTCCTCTTCCTTCCTCTTCCTGGTGGACAAGGTCGAGCGCATCGAGGGGTAGGCCGTCTCGCGACCGTCGAGCAGGTCCCCGCGCCTACGCCGGCCTGCCGACGGGCCTCGCGCTCGTACGTGCCCGCTGCTCCCGAGCCGCCTGCTCGGGGTGGCGGGCGCGCCAGTACGGGTTGTCGTGCGGCAGGGCGCTGCCCACCCGCCCGTACATCCCGAACCACATGAGCATCACGCCGACCACGAAGCTGAACAGCACGTTGGGGATGTGGAAGGCCAGGAAGTTCATCTTGGTGTCGAGCAGCGCGAGGTTCACGAACCCGCTCGCGATGAACAGCACGCCCAGCACGATGTTGAGCGTCGAGGCGAAGGTGCCGCCGATGACCATCCCGGTGAACAGCAGCAGCCCGATGCAGATCGACAGCACGCTCAGCGCGCCGTTGGTGTTCAGCGCGAGCACGGTGTCCCCGCCGGTGTCGAAGAATCCGATCCGGTCGATGAGCCCGAGGATTCCGAAGGCCACCAGCAGCAGTCCGGTCAGCCCGGCGCCGACCCGGTAGACCTGGCTGAGCCGGTGATCGCCGGGCAGGTGCTCGTCGAGGCGCGCGTTCACGGGACGCATCATGCGCTGCAGGATCCCGGGGGAGTTCCGGGGCGGTGCCGCCGTCGCGTACGGCTCGTGGGCCACGTAGGGCGCGTAGTGCTCGTGGGGCTCGTGGCACCCGTAGAGCGCGTGGGGCGCGTACGACTCCTGCGGCGCGTGGGGCACGGGCGGCGCCTGGGGTGTGCCGGAAGCCCGGGACCAACGGGGTCTGTGCGGCCTGTGCAGTCCGCGAAGTCCGTGGGGCCTGTGCTGTCCGTGAGAAGCGTGGGCGGCCATGGCGCCCTCCTCTGCTCCGTTTCTGGCCCCTCCAGCATCCGCCGGTGCCGCCACCCGGACAAGTCCGGACCGGGAGCCGCTCAGGCGTGGCCGCGCTCGGTCCGGATGTCCGTCACGACCCGCTGCACGGAGGACCGTACGGCCTCCATCTCCTGGAGGAAGGCCCAGTAGTCGGGGTGGCGGTCCTCCAGGGCGGACAGCGCCCGGGCGACCCGGGCCACCGCTTCGTCGAGCGGGCGCGCGTGTCGGGCCTCGGGGACCGTGCGGCCCTCCATCGCCAGGCGCTGCGCGTCCCGGATCGCGAACCGGGTCCGCTGCACCTCCGCCTGCGGGTCCCGTGCCACCGCCTCCAGCCGGGTCAGCCGGTCCTGCGCCGCCGACACCGCCTCGTCGGTGGCGTCCAGCGAAGCCCGCACCGCCTCGACCAGGGCCGCCACGACGGCCCACTGCTGCTGGTCGCGGGCCCGGCCGGCTTCTGCGAGCCGCTCCTCCGCCTGCGCGACGTCCCGTACCGCCTGCTCCGGAACCTGCTGGAGGTCCTGCCAGCAGGCCGCGCTGAAACGCCGGCGCAGCTCGCTGAGCACCGGATCCACCCGGTCCGCCCGGTTGCGCAGGGCCTGCGCCCGGGTCCGCAGGCTCACCAGCCGCCGGTCGATCTCCGCAGCCCGCTCCGGAAGCCGCGCCGCCTCGGCCCGTATCGCCTCGGCATCGCGCAGGATCCGGTCGGCGCGCTGCACGGTCTCCTGCACGCCGTGCTGCGCGGCGCCCTGGTTCAACTTGGTCAGTTCCGGCCCGAGCGCGGCCAGCCGGGCGGCCAGGTCGTCGGCCCGGATCCCCTTGCCGCGCACCTCGTCCAGCGCCGTGCTCGCCGCGAGCAGCGCGGCCCTGGCCCGCTCCCGTGCGGGCGCCACCCGGGCCAGCTGGGTCTCGGCCCGGTCCAGCAGCGGCTGCAGCCCGGCTGCGAACCGGTCGAGCTCGCCCTTGACCCGTACCAGCTCCTCCTTGGCCCGCGTCAGCTCCTCCCGGGCGCGCGTCGCGGCGGACGCCTCCAACTCCACCCGATCGAGATCGTGTGCGTCGACGGCATCGATGTACACGTGGCTGACCTGGTCGATCCGCTGCCCGAGCGCGGCGAACCCCTCACCGACCCGACGCGCCTCCGGGGAGCCGTCCGCGGCCGCGATCGTCTCGATCGAGATCCGCAGATCCCGCTGCGCGGTGTCCAGCTCGTAGAACGCCGCCGCGGCAGCGTCCTTCGCCGCCTGCGCATCCGCCCGCCGACTCTCGTCCCGCCCGCCGCCGAACCACCGCCGGGGTGCCGTCGTCACAGTCGCCTCTCCCGTACCCGGTCCGTCCGCAATTCCCCTGCCCCGGTCCATTCTCCCCCACGGGAACGGGTTTGCGTGGGGGGTGTGCGCTGCATGTAGGCTGTCCACTCATCCACGGGTGCGTAGCTCAGGGGTAGAGCGCTGCTCTTACAAAGCAGATGTCGGCGGTTCGAAACCGTCCGCGCCCACCAGTGAGAAGACCCCCGCCGTTCACGGCGGGGGTCTTTCTGCGTCCGGCTGTGCGGCAGCCGCGACGGACGGTGCCGAGTCTTTTCGGGGTCCCGTCAGTCCGCGCGGGGAGCAACATCGGCTGGGGCCCGGCCAGCCCCTACACCGCCGTGTTGGCGGAGGGGTTGAGCGCTTCTCGGGCCGACTCCACGAAGGCATCGCGGTTGCTCCGCGCCTCTCTTCGGCGCTGGTCCGTCAAGGCCCGATGTTCTGCAATCCGCGCAGGATCACCGGAGTGCACGGCGTCATTCAGCCGACGGGCCGCGCTCCAGAACGCGTTCACCGCCTCGTAGAGCTCCCGTACGGCGACTCCGGCTGCCGGAGGTCCTTCCAGGAGCTGCGAGGCCTGCATCTCACGGTTCAGGCGGGCCTGTGTCCTGGCGGCGACCGTGGTGAACCAGCCCGTCGTTGCGCTGGCCACGACGGCCGAGCCGGCAGCGACCACAGCCGTCCAGATGGCATCCATGGTGCCGAGGGCAGGCGGGGCTCCGTCCGTGGACCGAGCGGTTGCCGTGATTGCTCTTCGACGGCCGGCTGAGTGCCCCATGAGCTCCCGGTGCGTTCCTGTGCGCCCTTCCTGCTCCTTGGCGCTTCCGGCACCGTGCAAGGGGTGCTCACGTCGGGTGGGCGAGGAGGGGGCGAGGTGACGCAACCCAAGTGCGGTGCGGTGACGAAGCGCGGTGGCCGGTGTCGGAACAAGGCGATCGTCGGGAGCGGCCAGTGCGCCAAGCATCAGGGACGCTGGACACGAGGAGGGGCGGCGCAGGGGGAGGTCAAGGAGGCTCAAGCCAAGATGCGGGAGCTTCGGAAGAAGAAGTGGGGCTGGTGGTGAGCGGCCGTTGATGCTCATGGCTGAGGGCGGCGCGGGTGGTGGACACCGGCGGTTCCGGGTGGCCCGTGGAGGCGGCGTGACCTCGGGCCGGCGGCTGCCGCGTGGGGTCGGGCGGGCTTGCACGTAGAGGTCGGCGGTGCGGAACCGTCCGGGCCGGCTAGCGAGAAGCCCCCCGGCTGTTCATGGCGGGGGGGGCTTCTGTGGGGCTGGTCGGGTGGGGAAGTCGAGCGGTGACAGCTTGTTCGTGGGGCGGGATAGTGGAGGTATGTGCCGATCGATCAAGACGTTGCGTCCGCCCGCCATTCCGGAGAAGGCGACCGAGGAGGAGATCCGGGCCGCCGCCCTGCAGTACGTGCGGAAGGTGTCCGGCTTCAGGGCGCCGGCCGCGCACAACCAGGAGGTCTTCGACGCCGCCGTCGACGCGGTCGCGGAGGCGACGCGAGACCTGTTGGAAGGGCTTCACGTCAGGGGGGCGGGAGCGGCCGTGGCCGGGTGAGGTCGGGCGGTCAGGCGGCTGCCGGGACGGCGTTCTCCTCCAGGGGGACCACAGCGACCGGGCAGCCGGTGTGGAGCAGTACCGCGTTGGTGACGGAGCCCAGGCGCGGGGAGAGCGGGCGCTTGCGGTGGCGGCCGATGACGATCAGGTCCGCGGCCCGGGAGGCGGCGACCAGGTGGCCGGCCGCGTCGCCGGGCGCCGACAGCTGCTCGATCTCCACCTCCGGGAACTGCTCGGCGTACGGGCGCAGGTGCGCGGCGGCCAGGGCCGCGACCTCGTGGGCGTTGGCCGTCTCCTCGTGCGCGGCCGTGGCGATGGCGCCGGCGACGGTGAAGGTTCGGCCGGGCCTGGCGTGCGCGACGACGACCTGGAGCCGGGCCCCGCGCCGGGCCGCCTCGCGGAAGGCGAAGGAGGTGGTGCTCGCGTCGGGGACCGCGCTGTTGAGGCCGAGTACGACCTGCCCGTACGGGTCGTGCAGGGGCGGCTCGGCGCGCGGAACGACCACCACGGGGCAGGCGGCCTGGCCGGCGCAGGCGATGCCGTTCGAGCCGAGGAGCAGGCTGGCGAAGCCGCCGCGGCCGCGCGAGCCGAGGACCATCATCTGGGCGTCCTCGCCCAGCCGGGGCAGTACCTGCTCGGGGGCGCCGGGGTGCGAGGCGTACTCGATCGGGGGGAGTCCGGCGCGGCCGTCGAGTGCCTCGCGGACCCGGATCAGTACGGGGTCGTCGTCGAGGCCCGGCTCGGTGAAGGCCCCGGACAGGGCTGCGCCGATGGTGTTCATGTAGAGGCGGGCGTGCACGATGCGCAGCGGGGCTCCGGTCATCAGAGCCTGGGAGACGGCCCATTCCAGGGCCCGGTTTGCGTTCGCGGAACCGTCGACGGCGGCGATCACGGGGCGCGGGCTCTGGTCCATGGCGGGCTCCTTGAGGGGCAGCGGTGCGTGGACTCAGCCTTGCGGGAGGGGGCTCCCGGCGGGAGTGGGGAAAGTCCCGAAGGGGGCGGGACCATCGGCCACTCCCGTCGTGGGGAGGGGAGCACGGGTTCGGGGCGGGTGGGGTTGGTTCGGGTTGGGTTGGGTTGGGTTGCTTGGGTCGGGGTGGCGGGTGGGGCGTCGAGTCGGCTCAGGAGGCGTGGCC
Organism: Streptomyces sp. NPDC058289; assembly: GCF_042880975.1. NCBI lineage: Bacteria > Bacillati > Actinomycetota > Actinomycetes > Kitasatosporales > Streptomycetaceae > Streptomyces > Streptomyces sp. NPDC058289. The sequence continues at coordinate 5,640 of NZ_JBHVYI010000081.1, read as the reverse complement.
CGTGCGGCGGCGCAGGATCCAGACGCCGGCACCCAGCGCACCGGCTACGAGGGCGCCGCCGATGGCGATCTGGCCCGGGCTCATGGAGCCGACGCTGCCGCCGAGTCCGCCGCGGGCGGCGCCCGGGGTGATGTTCAGCGCCACGGTGACGCGCTCGCCGCCGGGGCCGCCGCACTCGAAGGTGACGGGATGTGAGCCGGCGCTGATGTTCCGGGAGGTGGTGGCGGAGCCGAAGAGGTTGGTGGCCTCGGCGTTGCCGGGGGTCAGCCAGACGTCGCCGAAGGCGCGGGAGGTGGCCTTGCCGGTGCGGGTGCCGCAGCCGGTGACGTTGAGGCTGACCCGGCCCCCGGGGGCGACGTTGGTCGGGGAGACGCTGCCGGAGGGCTGGGCCTGGGCGAGGGTCGGCGGCGCGCCTGCGGCGAAGGCGACTGTCGCTGCGGCGACGGCCAGCAGGCGGGGGAGGGGGCGGTACCGGCGGGGGCTGTGGGGGGTGGCGGACATGGAGAGGACTCCTCGGGCTCCGGGAACTGCGCGGCGCGGATTCGGGTGCGCACCGTTCTCTGGACGCTAGGAGCCCGGCGCGGCCGCGGCGATCGCTGCCGGGTGAACGGGTGAGGCACTGCTCCGCCCGGGGGAGGCGGGGCGGGCGTGGGGCGGGGCCGGAGGGAGTGGGGTCAGGCGGTGGGGGTGGGGGTGGGGCGGCGGACTACGAAGGCGGCCAGGGAGCCCGCGGCGAAGAGGGCGATCAGGGAGATCGCGGTGCCGAGCCAGGTGGTGCCCAGCCACTGGGTGCCGAAGTACCCGAGGGCGATGCTGTAGCCGGCCCAGGCGATGGCGGCCAGGACCGACCAGGGCAGGAACTCCCGGACCTTGCGGTGGGTCTTGCCCGCGCCCAGGGAGACCACCGAGCGGCCGGCCGGGGCGAAGCGGGCGATCACCACGAGGGCGCCGCCGCCGCGCGCGAGGGCGGTGCCGAGGCGCTCGTGGGCCCGGGTGAGCCGGCGGGAGCGGGCGATGGCGCGGTCGAGACGGGCCCCGCCCCGGCGGGCCAGCCGGTACGCGGCCATGTCGCCCAGTACCGAGGCGGTGACGGCCGTCACCAGCAGCGCCAGGATGTCCGGCACCTGCGGCTGCACGGGCCCGGGTCCCGCCGCCCCGGCTGCCGCAGCGGCGGCAGCCGCAGCGGTGACCACCAGCACCCCGCTCGGCAGCACCGGCAGGAACACGTCGAGCAGGATGGACAGCGCCACGAGGGCGTAGATCCACGGGCTCGAAGTCAGCGAGCCCAGAGTCTCAAGCAAAACGGGACTCCCCAGTCCGGTTGACGTGCCTCGGCGTGAGGCGCCGCGACGTCGCGGGGAGCGGCAGGGGCGGCTGACAGCGGAACAGCGTACGCCGGGTGTCCACGGACCGGACGCCCGGGGCGGTGCTCCGGCGTGACGGGTCGCCCCGCCGTGCGTCAGCGCGGCGGCGTGAGGTCGCGGTCCAGGACCGTCACCAGGCGGGGGCCCTTGCGGGCTTGGTCCAGGCGCAGCCGCGCGGAGCGCCCCGACAGCGCGAGCGTCATGAGCTGGTTGCCGAAGAACGGGCCGCCCGTACGCCGCCAGCTCAGCGGAGGCCGGCCCGTCCGGCCGTGCCGGGAGAAGCCCCGGCCCAGCCACCGGCCGAGCCGTGACCAGCCCAGCCGGAAGCCCCATTTCACGGCCGTGTGGATGGAGTTGTGGACAGGGGAGCACGTCAGCTGGAACACCTGCGCCGTGCTGGGTATTCGGGGCTCGGCCACATACGCGTGGTGCACGTCTCCCGAGAGCACGCACACCGTCGCCGGCGCCCGGGGGCCCGTGCCCACTTCCTCGATCAGGTCGCTCAGCGCCGCGAACGAGGTCGGGAACGCCGCCCAGTGCTCCAGATCGCTCCGCCGGCGCAGGTTCTCCCCGATCCGGGCCCACCTAGGGCCCCGCTCCCCGCGGCACAGCGCGGCATTCCACACCTCCGCGTCGTGTACGAGCGGCGGCATCAGCCAGGGCAGTGACGAGCCGATGAGGAGGTGGTCGTACCCCCCGTGTCCGGCCAGGACGTTCTCGCGGAGCCACTGCTGTTCCGCCGCGTCGAGCATGGCCCGCCCGTCCTCGGCGAGCACCCGGGCGGCCCGGGTGTCCACCATCAGCAGCCGGGACCGGCCGAAGTCGCGCCGGTAGCTCCAGCGCACCGTGGTCGGGTCGGCGTCCGCCGAGGTGGCGAAGGCCCGTAGCGCGTCGGTGCCGTCGGGGGTCGCCCGGACCGCCTCGAACATGGGGTCGGCCGCCAGCTCGGCGGGGGAGAGGTTGCCCAGGTGCTGGTACACCCAGTACGACATGAGGCCGCTGACCACCCGCTCCTGCCACCACGGGGTGGCGCGCATCTCCGCCAGCCACGCGGCGCTGGTGTTCCAGTCGTCGATGACATCGTGGTCGTCGAACATGTGCAGGCTCGGGACGGTGGAGAGCAGCCAGCGGATCTCCGGATCGAGCCAGGATTCGTAGTAGAGCCGGGTGTACTCCTCGAAGTCCGCGACCTGGGCGCCGGGGGCCTCGCGGAGGTCCCGCCGGGCCGCCAGCCACTGGCGGGTGGAGCGGGAGAGCTGGTCCGCGTACACCTGGTCGCCGAGGAGGAGCAGGACGTCGGGCCGCACCGCCTCCGGGTCGGCGGCCAGATCTGCGGCGAGGGTGTCGAGCGCGTCGGGGCCGTGCGGTCCGCGCCGGTCGGCCGGCGGGGCGGCCTGGCGGCAGGAGCCGAAGGTCAGGCGCAGGTCGGGAGCGGTCGTGGAGCCGGGCCGTCCCGCGGGCGGGGTGGTGATGGTGCTCGCGGGGAACGGGCTGTCGGGCAGCGGCCAGACCCGGAGACCGTCGAGGAGGACCTCGTAGGCCGTGGTGGAGTCCGGGGTGAGTCCGGTGACGGTGATCAGGGCGTAGTGGTGGCCGGCTATCTGGAAGGTGTGGACGCTCCCGCCGGAACCGTCGGCGCACCGCACCTCGGCGGTGCACGGGCGGTCCGCCTCGATCCACAGCGTGGCGGAGTCGCCCGCGTCCCAGTCGACGTGGCGCAGCAGCGGTCCCAGGCGCAATGCCCCCATGTAACTCCCCCTCCTTCATCCGGCGTTGCCGTTCGATCACCGTACGACGGGGAGGGGGTGGTCCACCTCCCCCTGGCGGGGGAAAGATCCTTGGCCAGGGGTGAGGTGGGTGGCGGTGCGCGGGGCCGTGTGGGGGTGTCAGCAGGCGTTGAGGATGTTGACCAGGGCCGTCTTCTCCGTCGAGTCCATGCTCAGGGCCCAGTACTGCTTGACCTCGACCCACATGCGGGCGTACGTGCAGCGGTAGGCGGTGCGCGGCGGCAGCCACTTGCCGGGGTCGAGGTCGCCCTTGGCCTGGTTCACGTTGTCGGTGACCGCGATGAGCTGGGGGCGGCTGAGGTCGTTGGCGAACTGCTGGCGCTTGGCGGTGGTCCAGGAGTTGGCGCCGGAGCGCCAGGCCTCGGCGAGGGGGACCATGTGGTCGATGTCGACGTCGGAGGCGGCGGTCCAGGTGGCGCCGTCGTACTCGGAGTACCAGCTGCCGCTGACGGCCGCGCAGGCGGAGTCCTGGACCACGCCCGAACCGTCGCGCTTGAGGACGGTCTCGCGGGTGTTGCAGGTGCCGGAGACGGTGCTCCAGTGGGGGAAGAGGTCGCGGCTGTAACCGCTGGTGGAGCCTTCGGTCTTCGGGGTGACGGTGGCGAGGTACGAGCGGGCGGCCGCGGCGCTGATGGGGGTGGGAGGGGAGGCGGCGGCGGTGGGGGCGCTGAGGAGGGTGGTCAGGGAGGCTGCCGCGAGTATGGAGGCGAGCGTGCCGAGTCGACGCGCGTAGACGGAGGTCGTGGAAGTCCTGGAGGGCGTGGAGGACATGAGGGCTCCTGGGTGGGGGCAGGGGTGGTGGGCGCCGGAGGTGCTGAGGGTGTGCGGTGCGGGTGGGGGTGTGCGGTGCGGGTAAGGGCGTGCGGTGCGGCGTGGCCATGCTGGCCGCGCCGGGTTTCGGGGGGATGGGCGCGAAGTGACAGTCTGAAGGCATGAGCATGTCATGGCGAGGTTGGTGACGGGCTTATGGGTGGGGGGAGTTGGGGTTACGGGGTGGGTTAGGCGGGAGTGGGGCTAATGTCCCGGGCCTGGTTCGAGCCCTGGGTCCGTTCCTGGGTCCGGTCCTGGGTCTGGTCCTGGGTTCGTTCCTGGGCCTGGTCCTGTGCTCGGCTCGGTGGCGGTGAAGGTGGTGCCGGCAGTGGACATGGCAACGGCGCCGCTCCCGGTCGTTCCGGGGGCGGCGCCGTGATCCGGAATCAGAGTCCGGTGGTGAAAGGGTTGTTGTGGACCGCGTTGGAGTGGTAGGTGGTCCGGTCCTTGCGCAGTTGCTCGGTGCGCTCCAGCTCGACCAGGAGTCCCTCCGTCGTCACTGAGCGGCGGCGGCGTTCCCGGCGCAGCACCTTGGCGATGAGGTACAGCGCCGCGAGCCCCATCAGGCTGAAGAGGACGATCAGTTCGGTCATGCGATTTCCCCCGTGGTCACGCTCTCGGCCTGCGTATTCCGGCGATCCGGTGCGCCACGGTCGACCGTACCTCCCGTTGTCAGACCCGACTGCGAGGCTGAGGTCATGGAGACCACGTTGCAACTGACGATCGACTGCGCCGATCCGCGGGTGATGGTGACGTTCTGGATCGAAGCGCTCGGTTACGTGCCGGAGCCGGCGCCGGACGGGCACGCGACCTGGCGCGCTTACTGGGAGGGCATGGGGGTGCCCGCGGAGGAGCTGCCCGAGGGGGTGGGGGAGTTGCCGGAGTCGATCGTGGATCCGTCCGGGCGGGGGCCCCGGGTGTGGTTCCAGCAGGTTCCGGAGCCCAAGGCCGGCAAGAACCGGGTGCACCTGGATCTGAAGGTCAGCGGTGGGCGCGGCGTTCCGATGGAGCTCCGGACGCGGCGGGTCGACGACACGGTGGAGCGGCTCATCGGCGCGGGGGCGAGTGTGCTGCGCGTGCTGGACGAGTTGGAGACGCATTACGGGGTGGTGATGCAGGACCCCGAGGGGAATGAGTTCTGCGTCGCCTGAGGCTGGGCCTGGGCCTGGGCCTGAGCCGCGCGGGGTGGGGTGGGGCGGTCGGTTGGGTTCGGCTTGGGCGGTCAGGCGTGCCCGATGGGGTGGGGCCGCAGGGTCGGGAGGGGCTCGGCTGGTGGGGCTTGGCCCGGCGGGTGGGTCGGGTGCGCCGGCTGGGGTTGGGCTGCTCGAGCAGGCCGCTTGGGTCGGTTGCTGGGGCCGGTGCGTGTCGGGCTCTTGAGGTCCGGCCGGCGTGGGGCGGGCAGGGCGAGCCTGGCCGCTCGGGCCTGGTGGCCCCCACCTGACTCTGGGGCGGGCAGGTCCGCAAGGCGGGGGGCGGGACTCGGCCGGGTGGGCCCGGTCTGCTTCTGGGTGAGCCCGGAGGGGGGTGGGGCTTGGCTGGTGGGCGAGCCCGAAAGGCGGGGTGGGGCTTGGCTGGTGGGTGAGCCCGGAGGGTGGGGGCGGGGCTTGGCCGGTGGGCCCGGTGGGCCCCGGTGCGCCGGGTGGATCTGGCCCGCCCCGCCGCGTCGCTTGGTGTGCGTC
>NZ_JBHVYI010000080.1:0-39889 GCF_042880975.1 Streptomyces sp. NPDC058289 | reverse complement strand
TTTGTTTGTTTTGTTTTGGGCTTGGTTTTGGTGCGTTGTGCTGTGTCTGAGCCTCTGGGCGCGCGCGACCGCGGAGGTAATGTAACACGAGGCGGTGACGGCTGCGTTCGGCACGGACGAGTTGGTGGCGAGAGGTCGACTGCCCGGGGCGGAGGGTCCGGAGCGCGCGGCCGCTTTTCGGACCGGGTGCCATGGGTCTTTCATTCCGTGTCCGGCAGCCAGGCGTCTTTGTTCTCGTTGTACCAGTAGCTGTGGCCGGCGTTCCGGGCGACCGTGCGGAACGGGCGGCCGTGGTCGTCGATGCGGGTGGTGCCCTTGCGGTCGCCACTGCTCCAGGCCAGCTCCAGGTACCAGCTGACGTCCTGACCGAGTGTGGCGGCGTCGATGTTCAGCACCTGGGGGTCGGTGGCGGAGACCTTGTACGGGAAGTCGGTCGAGGCCGTCGGCCGCTCGCCCTCCTTGCCGGGTACGGGCCTGGCCCTCGGGGAGGAGTCGTCCAGGTCCACGGCGAAGGACGCCGGCACCAGCGCGCCGCCGCAACCGGCGCCCATGGTGTACGCGTTCCAGCCGGGAGCCTTGCGGCCGCTCACGACATGGACGTACAGCGCGTGCAGGACCGCGGCCTTGCCCTCGGTGCCCTGGACGGTCAGCTGCATGCGCAGGTGCCCCGCCGGGACGGCGTCCAGGGCCCGGGCCCACCCCTCGGTCGCCTGCCCGGCGGGGGGCGGGGGGACCGTGCCGGGTGCCTTGTCCAGGGCGAACCACTGGTCGCAGGGCGTGTCCCAGTTGTCGGGCAGGACGTTGACCGTGAACGGGGCGGTGGGGGAGGCCCCCTCCTTGGCAGTGGCCGGCGAGGTGGACGTTGCCGAGGAGGACGCGGACGTTGCCGAGGGGGACGACGGTCCGGGGCTGGACGGGGGTGCGGAATCGGCTGTGGGCGTGGGTGACGACGCCCCGCCGGACGGCAAGGCCGGGCCCGCCGCCGCCCGCTCGCGCGAGGACGGCTGGGAGGCGCCGCGGCGCGTGTCCCCGCGACCGGTATCTCCCATGGCGGAAACGGCGGCGGCGGTCCCCGCCACCGCGGCGGTGGCCACGGCGGCCGCAACGGCGAGCAGCAGCCGACGACGCCGGGCCCCCGGTACGGAGTCCCGGGCGCGGCCCGGCTGGATAAGGGCGGCGGGGGCGTGTGCGGGTGCCTCCGTCGCCGGTGCAGGGGCGGGGTCCTCGGCCGGTGACGGCGCGGGAGCGGGGGAAGGCGCCGGGGCGGGGGCCTCCGCCACGGGCGCCGGGGCGGACCCGGCCGCGGGCGCCGGGGCCGATGCGGGGTCGGTCTCCGCCTGCGGCCGGACCTGCGAAGCCTCCCCAGCCACCACCACCGCCGATGCAGGCGGCACCTCCGCCGCGGCGTCACCGCCCCGCGGCGCCACGGAGTTCGCCGCCCCCGACCCCGAGGCCTGCCCCTCCGTCACCCCCCGCCGCCGCTCCACCAGCGCCAGCAGCCACTGCCGGTGCAGCGCGACCAGTTCGTCGGCCGAGGCGCCGCAGACTCGGGCGAACCGCTCCACCGGCGCGTACTCCGTGGGCACCGCCGCGCCGCTGCAATAGCGGTGCAGCGTCGAGTTGCTGGAGTGCAGACGCTTCGCGAGCGTGCCGTAGCTGCGCCCCGAGCGCTCCTTGAACCCGCGCATCAGCTCCGCGAACCGCTCCGTCTCCGTGGCCATTCCACCCTCCCCCTCATCCCGGAAGCCCGTTCCAGGCTCACCCGATCGCCCAGGTGAGAGGGGTCGGGAGCGTTACAGGGTTCCTACTATCCCGGTCCGGACGCCACTGGGACAAAACCCGCCCCACAGTTGCGTCATCAGCCCGTCGGTCCGCAGATCGGATCGGCGGGCGGATACGGCAGTCGTCAACGGGAGGGCACCCACCCGCCCCACCGACCGCCCTCGGCCGCCTGCGGCAGCAGTCGACCGGAACAGCAGTCCCACCCAACGTCTCGTCAGGCAGGAAGCGGAAGCCTCCGTCTGACGACCGCACCGACACGGAGAGTTCCCCATGCGTACCTACCGACTCCGCACCACCGCCCTGGCCACCGCCACCGCCGGCCTCGCTCTGGCCCTGACCGCCTGCGGCGGCTCGGACAGCGCCGGCGGGCCGGCCGCGAACCCCGCCGCGACCAAGAGCGCGGACAAGCAGGTCTCGACCGGGACCGTGACGCCGTCCGGGGAGGGCGCCTCCGCCGCCCCGTCCGCCGGCAAGGTCACGGGAAACGGCGCGGCCACCGCCACGCCGGCGAAGGCCGGTTCGGGCGGCAAGGGCACGGGGGGCACCACCGGTGACTCCTACGCCTACACCCACCCCTGCTCGGCGCGGAACCTGACCGTCAAGGTCACTTCCCCGGCGGGCACTCCCGCGACCGTCCGCATCATCACCGTGACCAACAACGGTTCCACCTCCTGCGGTCTGGACTACTTCCCCACCATCGGCTTCAGCGCCAAGGGTGCCGCGCTCGGTCTCCAGGCCGCTGCCCCCGGTGGACTGGGCGGCGCCCCGGCGTACCCGGTGCACCCCGGCGCCACCGCGTACGCGGCCGTCAACCTCAACCCGTCGGGTGGCAACGGCCCCGTGGCCGACGAGGTCAACGTCCTCGCCGACAAGGAGCACATGCCGAACGCGGACGGCGTCAGCCTCCGGCTGGCCAAGCCGGGCAGCGTCGCCAACCCGAAGGTCGGCCTGTACCGCACCAACACCCGCGACGCGCTGAGCGCCTTCTGAAGGGAGTTCCGGGGCCGCGGCCCCGGCCGTCCCACGGGGTGTCTCGGCGGGCGGGCTCACCTGTCCTGTGCGCGACCGAAGCCGTCACGGGTGATCCATACGGCTTCTTACCGGCGGAGAGCGTCAGGTCGGAGCAGTCGAAGCGCTGGCATATTACGCAGAAACCTGCATCCGATGGCGGCCCCTTCGGGGTGATTCCGATTCTTCAGGTCACCGTGAGACGGCGTTCCGATTCCTCTTAATTTGAACCGGAAAATATGGTCAACCAGCTGAGGTTGAATGCGAGTTCAGGTCGTCTCCGGCTGGGGCAATCACCGTGCACGACACGGAGTCAAGGCGGATCCGGCGGCCCCGACCGTGGCAGTCTGTTCGCTAGTGCAAGGTCTATTTGGAGTGGAGGTACGCGTCTTGTGGGCGTCACTGTGAATCCCACCGTGAGCAGGCGCCGACTGGGGTCGGAGCTGCGCCGGCTCCGGGAGACCAGCGGTATGACGACGCAACAGGTGGCGGAGCGCCTGCTGATCTCCCAACCAAAGATCAGCCTGCTGGAGAACGGCCGCCGCCTCATCAAGCCGCGCGACGTGCGCGATCTCTGCGGGCTGTACGGAGTCCAGGACCAGCGGCGCGTCGACCACTTGATGCAGCTGGCGACGGAATCGGGTCAGCAGGGCTGGTGGAACTCCTACGGCGACATCCCGTACGGCGCCTACATCGGCCTGGAGGCCGAGGCGGCCGCGGTCCGTTCCTACGAGCCCATGGTCATCCCCGGCCTGCTGCAGACTCCCGCCTACGCCCAGGCGGTCATCGCAGGAACGATCCCTCACGCCACTGCCGAACAGGCCGCCACGCGTCTCCAGGTGCGGCTGCGGCGCCAGAGCCGGCTGGGCGTCGCGCGCAACCCGCTGCGCTTATGGGCCGTACTGGACGAATCGGCACTGCGGCGCGTCGTGGGCAGCCGCGAGGTCATGCGCGAACAGCTGGACCATCTGATCCACCTCGGCGCCCAGCCGCACATCACCCTGCAGGTGCTCCCTCACGATGTGGGTGCGCACCCGGGTATCTCGGGACAGTTCTCGCTGCTCGAATTTGCCGAGGCCACCGATGTGAGCGTGGTCTATCTGGAAAGGTTCACCAGCGACCTCTATCTGGAGAAACGATCCGACGTTCTTCTCTACAGCGATATGTACGCGCACCTGCAGGCCCAGGCGCTGAGCCCGGTCAGTACCCGGCGTTTCATCGACGAAGTCGTCAAGACGTACGGTCGTACGGAGTTCTTGCCCGACCCCTGCCCTTTGCCCCTGTCGACTTGTGACCGCCGGCCAAGGCAGGGAGTTCAGCACCCGCAGGCACCCTGTCCCTCGACGTCCTGACAGCCGGCCGGTCCGTGAATCCCGCCCCCGGCTGATCCTTCACCGCCAACTCCCTTCCCTGTGCGGCTGTTCCGAGCCGCCGCATCCGGGTCCCCCGGGGCGGTGCGGGTTACGGCGTTCCGGACGCCGCCGCATCCGAGCCCACTGAGCCCCTGGACGACGAGTCCAGGGGCTCAGCCGCGGAACGGCTGACAGGACGTCCTATGCGCTTGATCGAGCTTCGGCCCCACCCTTGGGCTCGGTGGTCATGCCGAGCGCTCGAGACCGGCTAGTCCTGTCGAGTCGCCGTACGTCGGACTCTCTTCATGGTGAAGAGGACCGAGCCTCCGATGAATGCGAGCGCGGCCGCGGAGGCGCCCATGATGCCGGGACCGCTGCTTGCGTGGTTCGCGGCGAGTACCGGCGACGCTCCCTCAGGCCGCTGGGGGTTGGCGGCGCTCACGGGGGTGAAGTTGACGCTCTTGGCCGTGTGGCCGGGAGCCAGGGGGCCCAGAACATCGTGGAGGTTGCCCGGCAGGGAGCTGGTCCATGGGGGCTTGCCGTTGCCGTTTTCCTTGCCGTGGTCGCCGTGACCGGGGCCGCCGTGGTCGTGGCCATGCTCGCCGTCGTCCTCGTCCTCGTCGTCGTGACCGTGGCCGGGCCCGCCCTCGTCGTGGTCGTGGTGCCCGTGGCCGTGCTCGTCGTGGTCACCCTTCCCGCCCTTGTCGCCGCGAGGCCCCTTGGGTCCTGCGGGTCCGGCAGGTCCGGCAGGTCCTGCGGGTCCGGCAGGTCCGGCAGGTCCTGCGGGTCCGGCGGGTCCGGCGGGTCCGGCAGGTCCGGCAGGTCCTGCGGGTCCGGCGGGTCCGGATGCGCCGACGGGGCCGGGGCTGCCGGGGGTACCGGGTGAGCCGTCAGGGCCGGGAGCGCCCGTCGGACCGGGACTGCCGATCGGGCCGGGGCTGCCTGTCGGGCCGGGGGCGCCGGGGCTGCCGGGGGTACCGGGTGAGCCGTCAGGGCCGGGAGCGCCCGTCGGACCGGGACTGCCGATCGGGCCGGGACTGCCAGTGGGGCCAGGAGAGCCTGTCGGGCCGGGCGAACCTGTCGGGCCGGGCGAACCCGTCGGGCCGGGCGAACCCGTCGGCCCGGGCGAACCCGTCGGTCCGGGAGGCCCAGGTGGGCCAACGGCGCAAGCCGCCCTCGTAATGGTGTTGTTGTCCAGCGTGACCGCGCCATTGCGCGCCAGGGCGCGGCCTTCGATCACGGCGCCGGTGTTCACCGAGATGGATTCCAGGGCCAGGATGTTGCCCTTGAACTGGGAGGTCGTGTCGATGGTGGCCGAGCTACCCACCTGCCAGAACACGTTGCAGGCATTTGCTCCGTTGATGAAGGACACGACACTCGCCGGAGCCGTGATCAGCGTCGACGCGATGCGGAAGATGAAGACGGAGGCGGGGTCGTTCTGGCCGTCGAGAGTGACGGTCCCGGTGATTCCCACTGTCGGGGACGAGTAGACGCCGGGAGCCAGCGTGAGTCCGCCGACTTCGGCGGAAGCGAGCACGGTTCCGGGTCCCCGGCCTGCCGCGTCGTTGTAGGCGGTGACGAGGTCGGTCTTCGCCTGAAGGGCGGCGGCATTGGGGGCAATGCGCTGCACTCCGTTGACGATACCGGGCGGAAAGCCGGTCACCGATGTGCCCGGATGGAGTCCCAGGTCGCCGTTGATGATGGTGGGGGTGTTCGTGTTGGTGACCGTCGAACCGGCCAGAACCGCGTAATTGGTGGCGGTCCCCAGTCCCACAGGGGCTTCCGCGGCGTAAGCGAAGTTCGGGACCAGGCTGGCCGCTGCGAAGAGCGCGGTGGGCAGCAGGAAGCTGCCTCCCCGTTTGAGCAGGCGGCCCCGGGGCCTTCTGACTGGTGGAGCTGACCGCATCGCGTCCAATGCCATAGCAGGCCTTTCTTGTTGTTTCGGTTCGCCGGCCTCCCGCAGGAGGAATCCGATCGCCCGCGACGATGACTGCTCAGGGCTGCACGCCCCCGGACCGGCCCTCCGCGCGGGCCCTCCCTGAGCGGGGGCCGCAGAACGACTCCCTGCCGACGATGTGATGTGCCGTCATGCGGGAGGAGTATTCACGCATATTGCACCGCAATAGACCGCAAATCGGAAAAAGGGTCTGCATGAGTGACTCGACGTCAGGAACGCGCACGCCGCGCCGCACGCTCGTGCGAATCCGTTGTGTCGTCAAAATGGAGAGCGTGCCGGAGTCCCCTACCGCCGCATCGCTGAACCGATGGGCATCTTGCGGCCGGCCGCGGCCTACGGCGAGCACGGCAAGGCGGGCGTCGCCCCCCCAGGCCGTTCGGGGCAGTGGTACGGGCGGGCGGCTACGAGAAGATCTGGGATCCGGTCGACCGGGCCTGCAAACGCCCCGGCTGCTGAGACGTCTCCGGCGGCCTCAAGGCCGACGTCGGGCGGGACGTGACAGGGCCCGGCCGGGATGACTGCGGACCGGCCGGGCCCTGTGTGTGTGGGCGAGCGTTGTTCTGCTCAGAGATTCTCGTCGTGCAGGTCCTCTTCGCGCAGCAGGTCGTCCTCGCGGCGGTGCGAGGTCTCCTTCTGACCCTGCTTCTGGCCCTGGTCGCGGGACGGCTTGCCCGGTTGGGCGTGCGCGGGGTCTCCGGGGCGACGGTGCTCCTGCGCCTCGCGGCCCTTGCCCGGCTCCTGGCGCTTGTCCTGCTTACCGTCCATGACGGCGACTCCTCTTGATGTGTGGGGTACGGATTCCTCTCGGATCACGCTGACACGCAGCGTGACGGTCTGCATCACGTCGACTACGAAGCGAGGCACACGGGTGACGCCGGTCCCCGATGCGGCGGCGCCGGGAGGTGGGGGTGCGGCTTTGTCATGGAGCGGATGACGGGAATCGAAGGCACGGTTGGGGCACGCCCCAATGATGGTGGCCACGAGCGGGCTGAGTCGCCCGGGATGCCTACGAGTCGGCGCCGCGGGTCGGCGGCTGTCGCCCCCGGATGCTTCCGCAACCGGTCAGCCGCATGGGCTCGTCGACCGGGCCATGGGGTCCCAGCCTTCTTGGTCACCGAGTCCGCGCAGCCAGAAGGCCGCCGCCTCCGCTGTCGTATGTCGGTATCCGGTGGCGGCGGGTCGGCGGGTCGGCGGGGCGGCTCGGCCTGGTCGCACCTACCGGAACCTGGTCCGTGCCAGTGCCTGTAATCCGTGGTCGGTCGTCATCCGCACCGTCAACTGCCCGTCATTACCCCTGAGGTAATCGTCTTCTCTGGCGCCCTCGAAGAGGCTTGATCCATCGAAGCGATCAAGCGATCACGAACGGGGAACGACATGAACATGCGGCGGTACACGCGCACCGGAGTGTTCGCGGCGGCCACTCTCCTCGCAGGCCTCACCATCGGTGCCGCGCCGGCCACCGCCACCGCCGAGGGCGGCGAGTGCGCCGAGGTCCGCGAGAAGGTAGACCGGCTCGAAGGGCGGATCACCCCGAATGCCTGCGCCTTCATGAAGCGGCAGATCGTCTTCGGCGAGGCCCCCGGCCTCCAGACCTACCTGGACATCTTCGACGAGGAGGCCAGCCTCTGGGAGGCCGGCGGCAAGCCCCAGCGCGGCCACGAAGCGATCGGCGCCTCGATCAGCAACTCACTCCGCCTTGCGCCGGACCTCCGCTACCGCGGCACGAACGTGGTCGCCGACGGCGCCGTGATGATGTTCGGCCAGCAGAACACGGTCACCCTCAAGGGCCGCAAGGTCAGCTACCCGCAGATCGCCCGCAACGTCCTCGGCGATGACGGCAAGACCATCCAGGCCCGCCGCTACTACGACCGCTACGAGCTGTTCCAGGTCTTGCCCGAGTCTCAGCGGCCCCGCCCCCTCTTCGCCGGCATCGCCGACCCGGCCGGCCCCGGACCGCGCGGAGCGGCTCCCGACCGGTTCCACGCCCAGGAAATCCCCGCCCGCCTCGCCGCCTGGAACAGCGGGGACGCTGCCGCGCTGGCCGCCCGTACCGGCAACGCCAAGCTGGCCGGGCCCGGCCTGGACCGGTCGCTGACCACCCAGGAGGGCAAGACCGCCTACCTGCAGCGGCTGTTCGAGAACGCCGACGTCGAGTTCAAGGCGGGCCAGGTCGCCTTCGGCCGCACCACCACCTACATCGAGTGGCATGGCACGATGACCGACCCCCACGGCACCGACCCCAACGGCACCGACATCCCCTTCGGGATCGTCGAGCGCATGGGCCCGAAGGGCGAGTGGGAGCTCTACTTCGACACCCTGCCGGTGATCGCGGACGAGGACGAGATCCGCGGCCTGTTCAAGGCGCTCGCGAGCTAGGTGCGCTCGTACACCGGCCGCTCCCTGAGCCGGCCTCCGGCCCCCGCGCAACGCGCGGACGCCCTCCCCCGCGAAGCCGGCAGCGACTCGGCGAGCAATCTGGAGCGCCATCAGGGCAGTTATGGCACGCGAATGGCACGCGGGCCGGGAATGGCTCAGACAACGAAGAAGGCCCAGGTCGCTGACCTGGGCCTTCTCTCAAGAGCGGATGACGGGAATCGAACCCGCGCTATAAGCTTGGGAATCTACTGCGCGGAGTCTGCCCGAATGGTCTCTGACCTGCGTAAACAGCACCCGCAGTGTGTGTCCTAGTGTCCTTTCCCGAACTGCTCCTGACCGCTGGTGACCGCTCTAAAGGGCACGGTTGGGGCACGGCCCTGCCAAGGCCCGGGTTGGATGTGGCCCTGGACGACGCGCACTCCCCGAATTGCGGCCGTCGACAGTGGGCGTCACCTGGGGATTGCTTCTGCAAGCGGTGGACGGAGGGGCCAATCGCTCTCCAGATTGCCGGCGAGCAGGGATGAGGACCCTCTCCGACTCAGTTGAAGCGCAGGGTTACCCAAGGCTGGGCAGGGACAACGCCGCCATGGTGAGAGCATGCTCCTTGGCTACCTATCGAGGTAGAAGGCCACCCATCCCCGCACCGAGCGGCTGATGGCATCTCCACTCGGGTGACTTCTGCGGGGGAATTCTCTATCCGTTCTGCTGCATCCACGAAGCCCGGGAGGCAACTTGGATGATCCAGGACAACTCGCGCAGCTTGGCCGGCCAGCTCACGCTTCTGCTTGTAGGCGGCGGCTATCTGGTACTCCGTGGCGGGGGTCGCGCCCAAGTCTCCAAGGTCTCGGGGGAGTGAGCGGCTTAGCTGAAGGTCAAGAAGATGCTGGTCCCAGCGCAGGACCATTGGAACCCGGACAGCACCTGCTTCCTGATCGAGTGCCATGGCCTTCTCGCGATGAGGCTCGCACGCTGCTTCCCGCTGGCTCTCCTGCCATGCTGACCAGCTACACGAAGTCACGCTGCCCAGGATCGCGAGCGCTACAACTCCGAGCCCGGCAATCGCCGCACGGGCATTCCGCCGTTCCTTCCGCTCCGCCTCGACGCGCCGAGCCCGTTCAGCGTCTGCCTGAGCGACGCGATCGGCCTCCGTCGCGTGGTGCCGGCAGGCTTGACCACGCACTTGAGGAAGTTGGCAGGGCGTTCCCTTCTGCGTGGGGCGGCCGCAGCGCGGCGCCTTCGGGCGTATCCGGGGGCGGGGTCTTCTGCTGGGCACGCCACGCATTGTGAACCATTGGTTCGCCATGACATAGGGCACGGCAACCAGAAGCCTGGACGGGACCCGTTGGGGCCACCACCTTGGGAATCTATGGCGCCCACAGTGCCTATGTGGCCTCTGACCTGCAAGGATCGGTCACTGAGTCGCTCCTCGTGAGGACTTTCCCGCGCCGGTGTTGACCCCTCTTCGCCGCCGCCAAGGGCGCTGATGGGGCACGCGCCCGTCGGTTAGGTCGCGTGGAGTGGTCCGGCTTGGAAAGCCCCGCGACGATGTGCGCATCTGTACGTTGGTGCCAAGCGCGCTTTGCGTGAACAAGGTGGCCGGTTTTGGGGATCCTTGTCTCCTTCGTCCCGACCGCGCTGGCGGTTGTACGGAGCCCAGTGGTGGCTGCGCCATCAAACCAGTCGATGCGGCACCGAAGGCGCGGTTAACGTCTCCGCATGGATGATTCCCTCTCATTCGAGAGCTTCCTTGAAGGTGCGAGGAAGGCTGCGCACAAAGCCATGGATGATCACGCGCGTGGCGAGTACGACGAGTTCGTTCTCCACGCGGGGGTCGCCATCGAGCGGCTGGGTAAGGCTGTTTTGGTGGGGAAAAATCCCATATATGTCGCGGAGATGCGGGGCAGTGCAGAGATGCTGTTCCACCTCGGCGGTCACCGAACAGCGGGGAAGGTGCGCACCATCGGGGCGGCCGAGACGGTCAGTCGACTGCGAATTCTGCAGATCCTGCCTGCTGATGGGCAGTTGGACCTTCTGATCGACTTGCGAAACGGCGTGGCCCACTCGACGGGAGGCGAGCAAGGGAGAGCCCTGCTAGCGACCGTGGCGAAGTCCGTGCAGGCCCTACATGTAGAGCTGACCACCCCCCTTGCATCTTTCTGGGGGAGATGGGACAGCGCGGTCCGTATTGCCCTTGATCACCAGCGTGATCAGACCGAACGCGAGGTCCAGGTCCGAATCAGGCAAGCTCGCAATCGCTTCGCTGACCGCTTTGGCGACCTTCCGGCTGACCTCCTGGAAGGTGTGCGGGCCCCGCTCAGGAGCCGTCCGAGCAAATGGTTCCCTGCCGGGATACACAAAGAGACCGGCGAGCCTGGGCCCCCTATGGGTTGGTTTCCGTGCCCAGCTTGTGGAAACAATGCGCTCATCGTTCTGGCGGCACAGGACGAGGAGCCTGACATGCACGGTGGCTTCCTCGGCTGCGCATTGTGCGGGCTCCGGCTGGAAGGGACCGTAGAGCTTCAGGCTGCGGAGCTGAGTCTCCCCGAGGGCTCCGTATGACACTGACCATGCGAGGACTTCGCTCTGCTGGCCCCTCGGCCATCTCCGACGCCACAGTCCTGGCCGCCGGAGTCGCTGCCTACGCGGTACATCGCGCGGTGATCGCACGCAAGGCGTGCCCGGCTCATCTGCCGCTGCGCCGGGAAACGCGTACCCCCTGCCCCCGCCCTGCCAGGCCAAGGCGCGCACCGAGGGCACCGAGGGCCGCCTGTCCTGCTGGAGGTCACCCGGGTCCGTGATATTCCCCGGCACACCCACCACCTCGCGGACGAGATGATTTGTGTCCTGGAGGGCGAGCTCGGCGTGCACTTCGACGGCGAAGACCTCGCCATCCCCGCCGGCTCGTTCATCCTCCTGCCCAAGGGCGTGCCGCACGCGCTCAGCTGCGCCACCGCCCCGCGTGCTCCAGGTCTCCTCGCCCGGCGGCTGGGAGTGCTACCTAGAGGACTTGGCCGAAGCAGGACCCGCCACCACCCCGACGGATCATTCACCCCAGCCGACCTCAACCCCATCGCGGCTCCCCATGGCGTCCAGTACGAGGAGTAGCTGGCCGTCCGGGAGCTATGGGTAGGGCCCAGGCGCAACTGTGAGGCCTGCCGTCGTCACTTCCCGGGTGCCAGCTCCAGGATTCGCCCGACCCTGTGCCAGCCCCCCACAACGATTGCTGCCAGCACGGCGCAACCCAGAGTGAGCCATGGCTGTAGCTCGCTCCTCACGCCTGTGGACGGCAGCACCAACGATGCCGCTACGGCAGCCACCATCGCGATGAGAATGACGAATGCGACATGAAGTGACTCTCGGACCTTGGTGCGAGCAGCGGATACGGGAGTGACGTCCGTCAGGACATCCGGCGATAGCAGTGCTCCGATGCGGCCCTCCGCACTCCGTTCACTGATTGTCGCCAGCATCGCTCCCAGCCGTGGCAGCGCAGTATCCGGCTCGACGTCGATCCGGAGCGTTTCTGCTCGAAGTGCTCCAACGACCAGAGCGGCGTGATGGCGGACGACTCCCCGCCGAGCTGATCGTCGGCGGATCGTCCCTGCATAGCGATGTGCCCGCAGGATGGCGTCCTCAGCTGCCTCCAGAACGCGATCCAGATCGCGAAGGCGTGGTCCGCGTTCCCCGGGCTGCTCGCGATAGGTATCTGCGCAATGACTGAGGGCTGCTTCGATGCGGATCGTTACTCGGTGGCGGTAGTGAGCGCCCCGCGCCAGGCGCCGCTCGAACATCCACCAGAACGGCGTGATCCACACAACTGCCGCCACGATCATGAGGGCCAGCTGGTCCCACCCCCGCATGGGAGTTTGCGTGGCGGCCTGCTGTATCACCCACAGGAAGTGCTCTGCTCCCCTTTCGACAGTCGCGATCTTGTAGTGCACTGCCAAATCGCGGAGGGCATAGGCGAACACTTTGATCATCTTCATGCCGAGCCATACGGCGAACGCAGCGCCAAAGACCGAGCCGTAGGGAACAGTCTCAAGGGTCAGGCGGCTGTCCCGTATCGCTCTACGGGTGTGTGGAAGTTCCCTGCCTGCCAGCCCAAGTGTCCGCAGTGACCGGTCGAGTGTGCGTAAACGGGTGCCGATCTCTCGCTGGTTAATCTGGATGCGGTGGGCCCGGAATCTCGACCACGCTCGTAAGGCATGCGGAGTCAGCTGCCGTGGTAGCGCTTCGGCCAGCCTCAAGTTGCCCCCTCCCTCGGTACTGATGGACCGATGGTGCAGGGAAGTGAGCGGGACGGCTGGTTACTTTGGAAAAGATCTTGGCGGACCCGGCTGTGCGGTCAGCTTGCGACGCGAGCCGCTCGTTCGCGGAGTTCTTGCGCTTCCGGAACGCCGCTGTACCGGCGCAGGCGGACCCGCATGTCTTGGAGGGCGGCCTGGACTTTGACGGAGCGGATGCCGTCGGCGCAGTCGAGGAAGTCGCGCCGGGTGGCCAGGGCGCCGTCGATGTCGCCTTGGCGTAGGCGGACGCCGCCCAGGTCGGCGAGGACGATGGCGCGGGTGCGGCGGTGGTCGAGGCCGTGGATGTCCAGGGCAAGGTGGAGTTGTTCCTCGGCGGCGTCGAGGTCTCCGAGGCGGGAGAGAATCATGCCGGACCCGTGTGCCCAGCGTCCGGGGGAGTAGTGGGCGGCCCAGAGTCTCCGCCCGCGGCGGCTGGCTTGCCGATGGCGGTCTCGGACATGGCGAGGTGTTTGGTGGCCAGACGGCGGTCGTCGTCCTGGGCGGCGGCGTTGGCGAGGGTGGCCTCGTAGTAGGCGATGGCACGCGGGTTGTAGAGGTTGCGGCCGTACTCCACGCAGGCTTCGCCGAGCTGGACGGCCTCGGCCCGGTAACCGAGGTCGACACATTGCACGGCGAGGCCTCGGAGGGCGGTCACCGACAGTTCGGGGTCGCCGGCTCCCGCGGCCAGGCGGAAGGAGTGCGCGTATTAGCGCTGGGCGGCGAGCCGGAGCCCGCGGATTGGCTCACGCTGTCTCGACCGTGGCGCTATCCACCCACCGAGCGAGCACGCTGAAGGCGGCGAGCTGTTCCAAGGCCTCGTTCTCCGCTAGCTCGGCAAGGCCGTCCTCGTGGCTGTTGGGATTCCGGATGCCCGCGAAGCAGCCCTCGGCGAAGGCCATCGCGCCGCGGTTGATGCTGCGGAAGGTGTCGCCACCGTCGTCCTGGCCCAGGCGCAGGCGTGGTTCGCCCGGCTTGGCAGGGTTCTGCGAGAACGCGCTCTGGAAGAGCTTCGTCTCGCTCAAGTCGCGCCGTGCAAGCTTGTTCTGCGCCTCCGCGTTCACCTTCCGAGCGGCCGCCGTCACTGCCTCCCGGTAGTGGCCGCTCTGCCATAGCGCCCGTGCGCCTTCCCAGACCCACGGATGCATCATGGCGGCGCTGACTAGCGGTGCGTTATCGCCGAGCCTTTCCCGGATCTCCTCGGCCCGCCGCAGGGCGACGTCGGCCCGCTGGGCGGCCTCGCGGTGCTGAAACCAACGGTTGACCCTCTTGTTGCGGTCGTCCGGCACCTCGGTTCGCCAACGAGGGAGCGCTCGGTCGAGGATCTGTTCCACCACTTGGGCGCTCGCGACGATGTCATCGCTGGCGCCGCGATTGGACAGGCGGGGAGAGAAGTCCACTACACCGGGTGCGTCTTCCGGCCTGTAGAGCGCGGTCAGTTCGAGGAAATGCGCGAGCTCCTTGCGAGCCCAGTCGGTATCCATCTGTTCATCCTGCCGGTCCACACCGACAGAGCCCCCAGGATTAGCCAGCCTGCAATGGTCAGTTGACCATGGGGCTGCGATGCTCCAGCAGGATGACGTCGCGCCACACCCCGTGGTGCAGGCCGATTCGCTCGCGGGTGCCGATGATCCGGAACCCGGCCCGCTGGTGCAGGGCCAGGCTCGCGGTGTTCTCGGGGAAGATGCCGGACTGAATCGTCCAGATGCCCGCCGCCTCGGTCGAGGCGATCAGTGCCTCCAGCAGGGCTGATGCGACGCCGTGGCCTCAGGCGGCTGCTGACTTCCCGACTCTGCGCACAGGCCAGGAGATCGAGCCGGTTTCCTTCGGTCCGACTACGGCTACGGCTGCTGCGAAGCGTCGGTGCTGAACGCGGTTGCCCGGAAAGCGTTGCGGACAGTGGTGAGCGGCTCGCGGTCGCGGCTGAGACGGATCTTGTTGGTGAGGAGGACGGCCCAGCGGCGCTGGACCGGGTTGATCCACATGCCGGTGCCCGTGAAGCCGTAGTGGACCCAGACGTCCTCGGCGGGGTCGGTACCGGGGGCCGGGTGCCAGAAGAGGCCGCGTGCAGGGGTGAGCCCGCCAGTGTGGATGTGGAGGGAGTCCTCGATCCAGGTCGGGCCGAAGGCGGCCTGGGTGGGAGCGAGCATGTGGCGGAGGAAGAGGGCGAGGTCGTCGAGGACGGAGAAGGTGCCGGCAATGCCGCAGACGCCGCCGAGGAGACGGGCGGAGAAGTCGTGGGCGGTGCCCTTGAGGTGGGTGCCGGTGGTGTCGTCGTACTCGGTGGGGGCGCAGCGCGCCGCCTCAGTATCGGGGAGGGGGCCGAAGCGGGTCCCGGTCATGCCTAGTGGGCGCCAGATCCGGTCGGTGGCGAGCTGGTCCAGGGGCTGGCCCGCGAGGTGCTCGGCGAGGTAGCCGAGGATGAGGGCGGCTCGGTCGGTGTACTCGACGGCTTCGCCGGGCGGGCGGTGGAGGGCCTCGTGGAGGACCCCCTCGCGGATGTCCTGGGGGTCGGTGCCGTAGAGGTTCTTGAGGTTGGCACGCAGGGGCAGCCCGGCGGTGTGGGTGAGCAGGTGATGGGTCGTGGCCTCGGCCAGGGGGTGACCCGCGACTTCGTCCCAGAAGGCGCCCAGGGGAGCGTGGAGCTGGAGTTTCCCCTCATCCACGAGGGTGCCGATCGTTGACCAGATGGCAAGGATCTTGGTGAGGCTGGCCACGTCGAAGACGGTGTCCAGCCGCATCGGCTCGTCCGGCTGGGTGGGGTCGAGGAGGCCGACAGCTCCGTTGGCCTGGATGCCGTCGGCGTCCCCGACCGCCCACACCGCGCCGGGGTAGACCTCGTCGCGCACTCCGGTCTGCAGGAGGGCTTCGATCCGGTCGCTGGTGTGGGTCATGGTCTCCCGATCGTCGTGGGTCGCGGGTGGTCCACTGGCCAGGTTAGTGACGCGGCCAGGGCAGTGCCCGCTGCGCCACAGGCGGGGTCAGGCGAGCCGTCGGCCGAGATCGGAGATGGCTGCGACGGTGGTGCTGAGAGGGAAGCGGGCGGCGTTGGTGCGGCCGGATGCCCTGAGCATCTCCAGCAGGCCGGGTGTCGTGCGCAGGCGGTGGAGGTCGTGGGCTGCGGTGGTGGCGTTGGTGAAGTCGGTTGCCAGGCCGCTGCCGGAGAGGGCTTCGCTGAGTCCGGGGACGGGTTGGTAGAGGACAGGGAGTCCGCAAGCCTGGGCTTCGAGCGCGACGAGCCCCATGGCCTCCAGGGTGGTGGAGGGCACGGCAAGGACGTCGTGGTCGGCGAAGACCTTCCAGAGCTGTTGCCGGCGGAACCAGCCGAGGTAGCGGACGTGGACACCATGCTGGCGGATGACCGGCGTGAGGTCGTGGAACTGGGCGCGCGGGGCGGCGATGCTCAGCTCGACCGAGGGGGTGGCCGAGATGGCTTGCAGGAGGGGTTCGAGCCCCTTCTCGGAGCTGAGGCGCCCGGCGAAGAGCACTCGCAGATGGCTGGCGGGGCGCCGGGCGGGCCGGGGTGGTGGGCTGGTCAGGAGGTGGTCGGGGACGCCCCAGGGGATCTTCTCGATCTTGCGCCTGTCCGTCTTGGGAGTGAGCTTGAGGAGGCGGTCGGCCATGGCACCGGTGGGGACGACGATCGCGTCGGCTTCGGAGGCGGCCTCGCGCAGGACGCGTAGCTGGGTGCTGTGGTTCTCGGCATACAGCAGGTCGGTGCCGTGGACGAATGCGATCCGCGGGTGAGCGGGCAGCGCCCGCAGGAGAGCGGGGGTGGCGCCGAAGGCCAGGTGGTGCAGGTGCAGGATGCCGATCTGACGCGGGTCGATGGCGGTCGTCATGGCGTGGCGCAGGTTCGTGATGTAGCGGCTGAAGGCGGGTCCGCTGATGGACTTGCCTGAAGCGTGGAGGAGGTCGAGGCCGGCGGGCGTGCGGGGTCGGGGACCGTCGGGAGCGAGCATGAAGGCACGGGCGGGGATGGCGGGTTGTGCGCCGGTGTAGAGGTCGAGGAAGAGTTCGACGCTGCCGCCGGGGCTGGGGTACGGCAGGTCGAGGGCGGTGGCGACGAGGGCGTTCATCGACGGCCTCCGGGGTTCTCCTCGTAGAGGCGTGACGTCTCGATGCCTTCGCTGGTGCGGTACTTGAGGCCGTGTTGCTGGTAGCTGGCGGGGGAGCCATGGGTGCGGAGGAAGACGAGCTTGCCGAAGGTCATGCCGGGCCGGACGCGTACGGGGCGGGTGGCTCGGATCTCCAGGGTCCAGCGGATCGCGTGGCCCTGGTGCCCGAGCGGCGCCGATACGTGGACCCAGATGCCGAGGGATCCGGTGGTCCGGTCGCCGTTGAGGAGCTGGGCGTAGGTCTCGGAGCCTGTGCGCTCCAGGGTGTGGCCGAGGTAGAGGTGGCCGGGCTCCAGGACGTATCCGTCGTCGGGGAGGGCAAGCTCGCGGAAGGCGGTGGGAACGGCGGCGTCGAGGTCCCCCTCGCAGACCCGGAGGTTGCTTCCCAGTCGCCAGTCGTACGCGTTAGGGGAGAGGCGCCTCGGGTCGTACGGGTCGATGGCGAGGTGGCCCGCGGCGTGGGCGGCGGCGATGGCACGTCCGGTCAGGATCACGACGCCGCCTCCGACGCGTCGAGGTCGCGCCAGTAGGCGGAGGACTGGGGACCGGAGGCCGCCTGGTACTTGCCCGCGTACAGGTCTACCGCGCCTTCGGAGACGAAGAACATGATCTGCCCGATCCTCATCCCGGCGTAGATACGGACGGGACGGGTTGGGGTGAGCATCAGCGTCCACTGGCCGTGGAACCCGATGTCCCCGATCGGTGCGGTGATCTCGACGAAGAGGCCGAGGCGGCCCACGGAGGAACGGCCGAACAGCAGCGGGACAAAGCAGTCGGAGCCCACCTCCTCCTGGGTGTGCCCCAGGTAGAGCTCGCCGGGCTGCAGCGTGTACCCGTCGTCACCGATCTGGATGCGGCGCGTGGGATTGGGGCGATGGGAGTCCAGGACCTCCTCCGTGTAGGTGAGAAGGACCGGTCCAAGGCGGACGTTGTAGCTGTTCGGGTTGACCTGGGTGGGCAGGAACGGACTGATGCGCAACCGCCCGTCCTGCGACGCGGACGTGATCTCGGGGCCGGTCAGGATCACTGGTCGTCTCCGTTCGTCAGCATGCTCCGGATCGCCGAGCCGAGGCCGAGGCCGGCGGGGTGGGTGCGGCCGTCGAGGCAGCTGTCGGCCAAGTAGTCGGTGGTCAGCACGCTCGTCAGCCCGGCCGGAAGGGGGTCGGGGGAGGTGACGAGTGGGCCGACCCGTTCGGCGAGGTGCGCGATGAGGGCCTCGGGATCGTGGCGGTGGGCCGGCGCGACGCGGGCCTCGACCAGGGTGTTCGCGAATGGCTCGATGGTCAGCAGGTCACCCGTGGTCAGGACCTCGCCGAGCAGGGTCGTGCGAACGGTGGTCTCGTTCAGAACGACCGCCTCCCTGCCCAGTCCGCTGTGGAGCCGGTCGGCGACGACCTGGAGGAGGGCCCGGCGGTCGAGCTGGTGATTTCGGTAGGGCTTCGCGATCCGTCCGAGGGGTTCAGCCAGCTGGGCCTCGACCATGGCCATGCGGTCCCGCAAGGAGGCCAGCTCAAGCGGCAGGTCCGGTGCTACGGCCTCGGCGGAGTCTGGGAACAGGGCCGTACGTCCGACCCAGCCGGCGGAACCGGGCGCCGCGATGGCGTAGCCGACGGCGAGTTCGCGGCCCTTGAGGACGACGGTGTTGCCGACGCGGGCAGGGCCCGTGTGCCGGCTGTGGCAGTGGCCCGCGAAGATGACGTCCAGGAAGGGGCAGGCTTCGGCGAGCTTGAGGTCTTCCTCGAAGCCGGAGTGGCTGAGGAGCACCCAGGAGTCGACCTCGTGGTGGTGCGCGAGCATCAGTTCGCGCAGCGCTTGCACCGGGTCGGTTGCCCGGTGTCCGGACCGCTGGCCGACGGGGATCGAGTCGAACGCCTGGAGACCGATCACCCCGGTGACGGCCGTACGCCGACCTGCGACCTCCACGATGCGCAGGCGCTGGAAGAGGGCGCTGCCGCTCGCGGCGTCGACCGTGTTCGCGCACACGGTCCTTCGGCGGAGCACCGGCTCGAAGTAATGCGGCCAGCCGTGGTTCCCCGGCGCGATGACGTCGTACAGGCCGAGCAGGATCTCCCGTTCCAGGGCGCCCTGGCCAAGCCGGTAGTAGCCGGTGCCCTCGAAGAAGTCACCGCAGTCGAACAGGAGATTGTCCGCTCGCGACTGGTGAAGGTGGCCGAGCAGCAGGTCGCCCGCGCCGAGGGCGGAGTGGACGTCGGTGGTGGCCATGATCTGGCGCACCGAACGGCTCGTGGTCATGGGGTGACCTCGCAGATGTCGGCGCCGAGGTGGAGGAGCTTGCCGGGCAGGTCGGCGTGGCCTCGCCGGAGCTGGTCGACACCGCCGAGGGTGGTGACCCCTCGGGCGGTCAGAGCGGCGACCATCAGGGCGGATCCGGTGCGGATGTCCGTGGCCTCGACACCGGCGCCGGTCAGGCGCTGCGGCCCGGTCAGCCGGCACTCGGTGGGCGAGATCTCCTCGATCTTGGCGCCGAGCCTGGCCAGCTGAGGAAGCAGGTTGCCGTGGCGGCCCGGGTTGATCGAATCGGCGAACAGGTGCGTGCCGGGCTGGCTCAGGGCGAGGGCCATCAGCGGGGGCTCGAAGTCCGCGTCCAGGCCGCCCGGCGACAGGGTGGCGATGGCCCGCAAGGGTTGACCTGTCGGCCGGGCGTTTCCGCCGTCAACGAGGAGGGCCTCGTCTCGGACTGAGGTAGGGATGCCCAGACGCTGGAGCGCGGCCTGCAACGGCACGAGGTCGCGCCCGCGGATGCCCTCGATCCGAGCGTTGCCCCCGGTGGCGGCCACGGCACAGGCCAGGGTCCCCGCCTCGATCTTGTCGCCCGGTACTCGCCAGGCGGGGATCTCGGCGGGGACCACCGCGGTCGTGAGGTCGAGGACCTGCTCACTGACCCGGGCCTCCCAACCCGCCGAGCCGAGGGCGTCCAGCACAGCGAGGACTTCCGGCGACAGGTTCGGCAGACCCAGGCGCAAGGCCCGGCCGGAGACGACCGCACGGAGCACGGCGGCGATCGTCGCGCCGCGCGACCGGAAGGGCAGTGCGAGGGAGACCCCGCCGGTACGCCGTTCACCGGCCTCGACGATGTAACCGGCGTCCTGGACGGTCACGCGGTCGCCGAACGCCTCGTAGACCTTGAAGTGCAGGTCCATCCCGCGCTCCCCGATCCGGCAGCCACCGGGCCAGGGCAGCCGGGCGCTGCCCTGTAGGGCGAGAAGGGCGGGCACCAGGTAGTAGGAAGCCCGGATACCCGCGGCACGGCCCAGATCGGGAGCAGTGGGTGCGGTCTCCGGTGCCATGACCAGCAGGCTGCCCTGCTGCCCGACGGCCTGAGCGACATGCCAGCCGGCTCCCTGGAGCAGTGCCAGCATGGACTGGACGTCGGCGCTGGCCGGGACGTTGTCCAGCTGAACCGTCCGTCGCACGGCCGCCGCTGCGGCCAGCATCGGCAGGGCGGCGTTCTTGGAACCGTCGACGCGGACGGAGCCGGACAGCGGGCTCCCAGGGCGTACGGCGATCACCTCAGGGTTCGATGCAGAGGCTTGGGTGAGTGCCACGATCAACTCCTCCTGGAGGGGTGCGGTTCCACCAGGCAACCGGTTCGGGGATGGGCTCCGCGATGTCCTGTGCGGGCGCTGCATCGCTTATGCACGTTGTGCATGGCGGACAAGTTCCCTGCCGTTAGGCTCGGTTGAGCAGGCAGGATCGGTCTCGGCAGAAGGGGCCGTGGCGCAGATGGCCGACACACAGGGCGAGGCACACCGCATCGGTGAGCTGCTCCGCCAAGCGCGGGTCTTACGGGGCCGTTCACAAGCGGACGTGGCCGCCGATCTCGGCTACCACCAGTCGAAGATCAGCCGCCTGGAGGGCGGGCGCGGAACCGAGGACATCCGAGTCCTCCGTGAAGTCGCCCGCGTCCTGCGGATCCCGCCGGCCCACCTCGGGCTGGCGGAGACCGCCCTGGAAGCCGAGCCCGACGATCCGGAGACAGAGGACATGCTGCGCCGCCGTACCCTGCTTGCCGCCAGTGTCACCATGCTCGCTACTCCCGTACCCGTGGCGGCGGCGCATCCGGCCCTGGTCCAGGCTCTACTTCCCGGCGTGCTGGCGGCTTCGACGACCGAGTCGCCCTCCGCGGAACAGCTTCGGCAACGAGCCATGAACGTGCGGCAGCTTCTGACCACATGCGACTACGCGGAGCTGGAGCGAACGCTTCCCGGCCTGATCACGGATCTGCGCCAAGCGGCCCGCAGCTCAGGGCAGCCGGAGGAGGTGTCCCGCTTCCTGGCCACTGCCTACCAGACATCGGCCAGCCTCTTCCTCAAGCGGGGAGACGCGGGTACGGCGTGGCTCGCCGTCGGCCGGGCCATGGCCGAGGCGGAGCGCTTCGGTGACCCGCTCGTCCTCGCCGCCAGCGTTCGGCTCCAGGCGCACGTCCTGGTGCGTGAGCAGCATGCTCGCCAGGCGGTCACGCTGATCCAGCACACCGCTTCCCAGCTCACCGGCTCGTACGACCGCCGCTCTCCGCACCATCTCGCCGTCCTCGGCCTGCTCCTGCTTCGCGGAGTCACGGCCGCGAGCCGCGCCGGCGACCGAGCCGCGACCAGCGAGTTCGTCGCCGAAGCGAAAGAGGTCGCGCAGTACATCGCTCTGGACCAGCCGGACGTCTGGGCCAACTTCAGCCCGACCAACGTCACGCTGCACCAGATCAGCGCCGCCGTGTCCTTCGGCGACGCCGGCATCGCACTCGACGCAGCCCGCCCGCTCATGCGCCGCCACATCCCGGTCCCCGAGCGCCGAGCCGCCCTCTGGATCGAGACCGCCCGCGCCTACGCCCAGCAGGGCCGCCTCGCCGACGGCTATCAGGCCCTGCGGATCGCCGAGACCTGCGCCGCCCAGGATGTACGCCGTCCCGCTGTCCGCGAACTGGTCGCCGACATGGCCGCCCGGGACCGCCGTCGTACGCTGCCAGAGCTCCACCACTTCAGCCGCCGACTGGGAGTACCCGCGTGACCGAGCCGCAGCGCAAGCCCTTCCTGTACGTCGTCGTGTGCGCGGCCGGGGTGGCTGACGATGTCGGCAGACTGATCAGCGCCGCACAGGAGCGGGGCTGGGACGTGGGTGTGGTCGCAACACCCCAGGGGCTCGGCTTCCTGGACGCCGCGGCTGTCGAGGCCCAGACCGGGTACCCGATCCGCTCGGCGTGGCGCTCACCCGGCGAGGCGCGGCCGTTCCCGCCGGCCGACGCCATCGCCGTCGCGCCGGCCACCTTCAACACGGTCAACAAGTGGGCGGCCGGATTCGCGGACAACCTCGCCCTCGGCATCCTGTGCGAGGCCACCGGCATGGGAGTCCCGACCGTGGTCCTCCCGTACGTGAACAGCGCCCTCGCCGCTCACCGGGCGTACCAGAGAAGCCTGGCCGAGCTCCGGGAGATGGGCGTCCTGGTCAGCAGTTACCAGCCCCACCCTCCCAAGTCCGGCGGAGGTGCCGACCGCTTCCCCTGGCTGGAGGCGGTCGAACTCCTGGCCCCAGACATCCGTACCGAGGGCGAACGTCCTTGAGGCGCGGCGCAGTCGGAGAACACTGTGCCGATGCTCTGAGATTTCGCGCTACTGAACGAGGTGGAGTACGGGCCGTTTCTCCTGGACGCCGAGCAGATCTCGAACGCGCCTGTTAGTCCAGGCCAGTTCATGTGCCAGCTCGGACACCGAGAGATTCGTTTCCTTGGCCGCCAGGTCGAAGGCCTGGCCAAGCAGCGAGGGCTGCTCACCGGAGAAGTTCGAAACTGATTCCGGCGTGAAGCCGGGCTGGCCGTCGAGCGCGCGCAGGCGCTGGTACGTCCTGCTGGCGGTGGCGTCGGAAATCAGTCCCAGCTCACGGCATCGGTAGACGAGCGACTGGAGGGAGACCCCCCAGACACCTCGCAGCTCAGCCAGCCGGGCGATATCCATCCGCCTGGGCAGCAGGGGCAGGATGCTGGACTGGGGCGTTAGGAACTCGGCCGCGAAGGCATCAGCCTCTTTCTCCTGGCGGCTGTCGCCGGTGGCGTCGCCGTGAAGGACGAGGTGGCCCAGTTCGTGGGCGGCGGTGAACCGGTGCCGGTAGATGTCGTCCGCCCGGTTGGCGGTCAGAACGACGAGCGGCCGCGCGGCCCGGGTGGAGAACGCGTCCACGCTGGCAGCGGAAGGGTCACTGGCAGGCGGCATCACCACAACGATGCCGTGCGACTCCATCCGCCTCACCAGGTGCGTGACAGGGCCGTCGCCGAGACCCCAGCGCTTGCGGAGCTCGCGGGCGGCGGACGCGGGATCGGTGGACAACTCCTCGCCGGGGTGGACCTCCCCGCCAGCGAAGCCGGGCAGATCCACGAGGGGCAACTGGATCCGCTGTTCAAGCGCGTAGGTGAGCTCCCAGACCTGCTCGGCGAAGGCGAGAGCACGCTCTCGCTGGGACTTCGGCGTACTGCGCAGGCTTCGGAAGTGCGCCATGGAGGCGTCGAGCCGGTTGGCCGGCCTTCCCAACAGGAAGAACGTCACCGGAACTCCGAGGATCTCCGCGAGACGGGGAATCAGGTCAGGCCGTGGCTTGGAGACCCCCGTCTCGTACTGACCCACCGCGGCAGGTGTCACTCCGAGCTGCGCCGCCACGTCTTTCTTCGTCATCTCCGCCAGCCGGCGGGCTTGCGTCAGCCGGGTGGGATCGAAGCCGTCGGAGATGGCACGCGGCGTGGCGCCTCGTTCTTCCGTACCGGGAATCAGGTCTTGCTTAGTGAGTCGCATCGTCTTCGCTGGTCTGGTCCTCGACGGGTTCTGCCTCGGTCTGAGCGGGCACGTGCAGGGCCCGGTCCGAGGCGGTTCGAGAGGACAGCGTAAGGGTGGGTTCGGTTCCGTCGGCGAAGCTGGTGTGCGCCGTGATCTGGCCCGGGATGATGATCGGCCGCGACGTGTACGAGGTGACCGCCTGCGGCAGGTGGAGCGCCTCGGGATCCGTGGTCCACTCCAGCTGCTGGTTCATCCCGAGAGCTGCGATGCCCCAGTACGCCTCCAGCAGTTCGGAGGCGTTGCAGGCGAAGGGCACCAGGATCAGCTGGGTGTCCGGCGGGATCGTGGCCAGGGCGCCACGCGGTTCAGCGACCGTGACAGCAGCCCCGAAGTCGAGGTCGAACGGATCCTGGGTGTGCTTCGGCGTCGGCGCGAAGGTGAAGAGTTCCTTCACCAGCTGCGTCTCGTTGGGGATGCGCGCGCTGCGTACGTCGGACTTGGTCTTGGCGTACCGGAACGGGTAGATCAGTCCGTTGCCGATGAGCATCAGCTCGTAGGGGAACCCGAAGGGCTGGACCGCACGGGCGCCCGGCAGGTCCTTGAGTTCGTCCTGCAGCCGCTCGTACTGGTTCTCGTACCGGCTGGTGCCGTAGGCGCGAGTGGTGCGAGCTGCGCCTTGTTCCTGTGCGGCCTGTGCGTTGGCCTGCATGTTGCGAAGGCCCTGTCCGACGCCGAGGCGTACAGCAGCGGCCTGATCGCCGAACACGTCGGTCGCCCACGGCGACGGAGGCACACTCATGCGGACGACTCCTAGGGTCGGACTACGCATCGAAGCATTCCAGTGCGGCCCTGACTTTAGTTGATGTCGAACTTCTTGCACAACTGCTTCTGTGTTCGGCGTGTCAGACCTCAGTGGCCCGTCGACGGGCCAGCTCTACTGCATCGGCACGTAGCGACCCCCCCCCCCCCGCATCGTTGAACGTCGTTCATCACGGGGCATCTGTCCACGTCGCCGGCGGCTGGCTGCTGCACTGAGACCGCCAACAAGTGAGGAGACAGAGCGAAATGATCGAACGAGTCCGAGCCGTCCTCGTCACCGCGGACGACACGATGCTGGTCATCCGCCGGACCAAGCCCGGAATCCCCGTGTACTGGGTGCTGCCCGGCGGCGGGGTCGAGGAGAGTGACGCGTCCCGGGAGGCCGCGTTCCATCGGGAGATCCACGAGGAGATCGCGGGGAAGGCCGATATCGTCCGCCTCCTGCACACGATGGAGTCCGACGAGGAGCGTCAGCTCTTCTACCTCGCCCGCATCGCGACGTGGTCCTTCGAGGACCGCACCGGTCCCGAGTTCAGTGCCGAGGGCCGTGGCGAGTACGCGCTGGAGGAGATCCCGCTGACCGCGGAGGGGCTCGACGGCATCGACCTCAAGCCCGAGGAGATCGCCCACGTTCTGCGGGGCGCTGTCGGCGTCGGCATGCTCGGGGCTGGGGTCGTGGTCTAGCCGTACGACATGCGGACATGCCACCGGGGCCAACGCGGAATCGTATTGGCCCCGGTGGGCGGTGTTGGTCAGAAGGTGTACGCGGTGAAGCGGCGAGGCGGCTCGATCATGCGGCCAAGCAGCTGGTCCAACTGGGCCCTTTCGGCCTCGGTCATGAGCTCGACGGCATTGCCGAGGGTCTTGGTGCTGAGCTGGTCCATGAACGGTGCGAGGAACTGCTGGAGGGCTTCCGGAGCCTGCTCCTTCGTCCGCAGATACTCCATGAAGCGGGTGTGCTGTGCAGCGAAGTCTTCGAACTCCGCGCGGGTGGCGTTCAGGGCGGTGGCCTGTTCCTCCTTGGTGAAGGGGCGGCCGTCTATGTGGGACCAGGTGTTGGTGTCCCGCCGGAATGTGAAGTCGGAGTCGCAGAGCAGGGCGACGACGGCGGGTCGGATTTCGGTTTCGGGCATGCGAGTGCTCCTCGAAGGTGTGCGGGAAGGGCGATATTTCAAGTGTCTGGAGATTCCCCGGTTTGGCTGACCGGGGATCGTCGGCTATGTTGCGCCGCGCGCTCCGGTCAGCGGTGGCGGAAAACGCGTGTGGCCTGGGCGATCGGGTGCTCTGCACCGACGGGCCATGCGGGAGCGGCGGGGCGGCCCTGGATGCTCGTGACGCACATCGGGCGCGATGGTTCCGGTACGGGATTCGGGTTGGGCATGCGGGGATTCCTTGCGGGGCGATGAGTGGTGACACCTTCAATGCTCCGGAGGATCACGGAATTCGATAATCCCGGATCGTCGGATATAGGGGGCGCCACGATTGGCCGGCTCAGCGGCGGCGGGCGTTGTCGCCGGCGGCCTTGATGGCCGTCTGCGTGGTGGACGGCGGCGCGGGGGCCTTGTGGGCACGAACGGCTTGGGGGCGTGCGGCCGCGGGGTCGGCGGGGAGCTGCGCGAGGCGTCGGAGCCGCCAGACGAGGACGTCGCTGATGGACGTGGCGCTGCCCAACTCCCTGCGCTGGGTCGCTTCGGTGAGCAGGTCGACGGGGCTGTGGCCGGCGGCCTGGGCGTCGGCGAGGGTGGCGGCCAGGGCCGGCCAGCCGGGCTCGGCCAGGATCTGTTCCGCCAGGTCTGGGATCGCGTAGCGCAGGGCCGCTGTGTGCTGGCGCTGCAGAGGCTGGGCCATGTGGCGTCCGCGCTGCTGGAGGACGGCCATGGGCTGGGCTGCGGCTGTCCGGTAGGCGCCGCGGAGGTGTTCGGCTGCCTGGAGCGCGGCGACAGCCTGCTGGGCGTGGTTCTTCCTGGCGTGCCAGTTAGCGGCGGCGGTGGCGAGGAAGAACGCCATGTCGATCAGCATCGCGGCTGTGGCGCCGTCTTCGCCTCGGCCCAGGGCCGGACCGCCCTGGATCAGGTTCCGGGCGGCCTGGCGCAGGGCGCGGTCGTGGCCGCGTTCGGCGCGTACGTGGGAGCGGGCCGCCCGCTCGAACGCCGTGGCCGCTAGCCTCAGCTGGTGGCGGGTGCGTGCGGGGGCGGTCTCCACGAGGGCGTCGAGGACCTCGCCGGCGGCGGCGATCTGGGCCGCCACGGTCCCGTCGTCGCCGTGGTCGATGAGCAGGACGGCCTGCCAGACGGCTTCGGTTGCGTGGCGGCGCGCGGCTGCGGGACGGCTGGCCTGGGCGGGAGTCGGCTGGGTCGGTGAGCCGGTCCAGCGTTCGCGGATGCGTGGCAGGGAGAGGTCGGGGGCCAGCTTCGACCCGGAGTAGTAGACGGGCGCTCCTTCCTTGTTGCGGTCCCCGGGCAGGGCGACGGTGTAGCCGAGGGTGTCGCCGGACGGGGCGGTCCGGCGGCGCACGAGGAGGCCGACGGAAGCGAGGCGGTCGAAGAACTCCGTCTCCGAGGCGGTGCCCGCAGCAGCCTGGCGGACGCTCTCGCGCAGTTCCTCGCGGGCGGTGCGGTCCCGGCCTCGGCTCTGGGCTTTGTGGCGTTCCGCGCTGGTGGGGCGCTTGGCGGCGGTGCCGTCTCCGGGCGCCACGCGGTACAGGTCGTAGTCGGCCTCGATGCGGCGGCATTCGGTCTGGGCGCGCTGGCCGGAGCGGTGGTGGTCGGGCTTGCGGCCGTCTTCGCGTACGAGTGTGGCGATGAGGTGGATGTGGTCGTCGGCGTGGCGCACGGCCGCCCAGCGGCAGCCCGCCCCGTCGCCGGGGTCGATGCCGGTGGCGGCGATGACACGGCGGGCGATGTCCGCCCACTCGTCATCGGTGAGGGTGCGGTCGCCGGGGGCGGAACGTACGGAGGCGTGCCAGACGTGCTTGTCCGGGCGGGTGCCCGCGGGTAGGAGGTGGAGGGGTTCGTCGAGGAGTTGTTGGAGGTCTTCCTCCGTGGCGCCGGGGTCGCGGCCGGGGTCGGGGGCGAGGCCGTCGAAGGAGGCGACCAGGTGTGGGTCGACGTGCTCTTCACTGCGGCCGGCGCCGAAGAGGTAGGCGAGCAGACCAGCGGTGCTGGTGCCCTGCTTCTGGACGGAGGGGATCAAGCGGCTTGGGTTCCTTCGTCGGGGTTCGTCATGCGGGCGGTGACCTGGCGGACGCCATCGGCGGCGCGGTGGACGGCGGCGATGGTCGCGTCGAGGTCTTCGGGGACGAGGCCGAGGTGCAGGGCGCGGGCTGCCTGGTTGAGGTTGTTGTTGGCGTGGCCGAGCTGGCGCCGGAGTGCGAAAAGCGCGGTGAGGACGTCCTGCTCGGTGGCGATGGCGGCGGCCGTTCGGTGTTGGTCACGGGCTGCCGCGAGACCGGAGTGGGCGAGGAACCCGGCGACGCTCATGCCGACGGCCTTGGCGCCGGCGGCGATGCGTAGGTACTCGGGTTCGCTCAGACGGACGCTGCGCGCGGTGCGCTGCTCGTCAGCGCGGATACGGGGCTTGCCCCGGTACCCGTCTGGCTGCGGTCCGCCCTCGGTCGCAGCCTCCCCGTGACGTGCCCCCTGGCGCGGGACGGAGTCCGCCACCCCCGGGGCGGGCTTCGGTTCGGACGCACCCCCGACGGGGGAGTGTCCGAACCTCCAACTTGCTCCGCCTGAAGCTGCAATGGTCTCCTCCGGATTGAGGGGCGAAGGGTCCAGCTGGTCATGCATGTGGTGCTCCCGTGTGGGGTGAGTCGCTGCGGGGCGGGTGCCGTGAATACGGCTGATCAGGACGTGGTCTCGCTGGTCCCGTCGAGTTCGGCCTGCAGAATGCGCTGGGCGTCCTGTGCTCGGACCCGGCTGATGGAGAAGCCCTTGGCCCGGACGGCCGCCTCGATGTGGCGGCGGGAGATTCGGCCCTTCGAGCCGAGTTTGGCCGTGCGGCCGATGTCGAGGACCTCCTCCATCGAAGCTTTTGGGAGCCGACTATCGGCCCGCTTGGCCGGCTTCGTGGGCGACGCCACGTCCTCGGTGCCTACCGCCACTTCGTCGGCGGGCGTCGCGCTCACGGCTGGCCACCGGGCGAGCTGGTCCGGAGGGGGTTCGGCGACGAGCGTCCCCGGCGCGGGTGTGGCGCTTCGATCCGTCTGGGCGTCGTTGTGGCTGTCCACAGTCTCTGGGCCCGCCGAACGAGGCTCCTGGGCCTCCGCCACCGTGGCGTTCGTGTCCGGGGCGGGCGCGGCGACGAGGCGGTGGATCTGCCGCATCAGCACGCCGAAGGCCAGCAGCGCCGCAGTCGGCGGGACCGCGGCGACCACGTAGTCGAGGACGGGGACCGGGGCGTCGCCGGTGCCGCTGACCCCGGCCACGTTGAGCACGATGGACCCGACCGAGCCGGTGGCGGTCAGCGCGATGGCCCACCCGTCCGGCTCCCGACGGAGCCCGGCGTGCAGCATGAGGAGTTCGCCGATGACGACGAAGGCGTCGAGGGTCGCCGGCCATGCCCACTGGCGGATGGGGGAGGCGTCCAGGCCGTGGGCTCCGGCGACCTCGGCCAGGTGCGCGTACGAGAGCCAGAACCCGGCGGCGGTCAGGACGATGATGACGCCGCCGGCGGCGGCGAGTACGTAGCGCCCGGCTGCTTCTGCAGAGGTGGAGGGGCGTGTGAGGGATGTGGGGTTGGTGCGCAGAGGGGTTCTCCTGGTGGGGTCTGGAGGCGACGATCACGGCGTTCACGGAGGGGGCGTACACGCGAGCCCCCTTCTAAAGGGGGGCTCGCGCGTGAACGCTCTGGCACGTGTACGGCGTGTACGGGTGCGTGATCGTCTGACCTGCGGTTTTGTGTGAAGTGTGTACGTCGGCGAGACCGTGTGGACGGGGGCGTGCCCCAAGGGCGCGTGTACGCCCCCGTGCACGGTTCGCGGACCTCGGCGGCAGCGCTACGAGACGGCGCTGATGTGCCTGGCGGAGGCGCGGTAGCGGGCCTGCTGGCCGCCTCCGCTGCCGCCTGCGGCGCCCTCGGCCTTGACCGCGAGTCCGGTCTTCACCATGCGGTCCAGGGTGCGTCGGGCCTTCTCGGTGGCGGCGCGGTCGGGGTTGTTCTCGCCGCTCTCGATGCGGGCGAGTTCGCGGACGGTCAGTCCGTCGGGGCGCCCCCGGAGGATCTCGACGGGATCCAGCGCGGGATCGACCATGCTGATGCCGCGCTCGTGGTCGTGGATGACCTGGAGCGGGCCGATCTCTCCCGTGGGGGTCTTGAGGTGGTGGAGCGTGACGGCGAGGTCACCGGCCTCCCCGCCCACGTACAGGACGCTGCCCGCGCCGGAGACGATGTGGGTGGAGCCGTAGACCCGGTCCAGTGTCGGCTTCTGGGCGCGCGGTGTGCCCTCGCCGGCCTTGCGCTGGTGGTGCAGCTCGATGACCTCGACTCCGTCGCGCATGGCTCGCTGGCGGGCGTTGTTGTAGGCGACGCCGAGGGCGTCGTCGACCAGGGTGCTCACCGCGTCCTTCAGGCTGTCGATCACGATCGTGTCGGCCCCGTGGGCCTTGGCGAGGTCGAGCAGGAGGTCGGGCTCCTTGTCGAGCGTCGCGGGCAGCGGGCCCTGCCAGACGGCCAATCCGTCGCGCAGCCTCGCCTCGTGCTCGGGCTGGATACGGCGGGCCAGGGCGCGGGCGATCTGCTTGTACCGGTCCAGTGCCAGGTAGAGCACCCGCTTTCCCGGTGCGACCGGCATGCCCAGGACGCTGTCGGCCAGGCCCAGGCGGGCGAAGACCACCTGGTGCGCGAGGGTCGTCTTGCCGACTCCGGGAGCGCCGACGAGCATCAGACTCTCCCCGGAGGCCCAGGCGGTCTGCTCGCGGGTGCCCCACAGCGGGTCGGTGTCGGCACCGGATTCGGTAACGAAGCTCCATCCGTCGGTGGAACCGGGACAGCCGCCCCTGCCCGGATGCCAGGGCGCGCTCGCCCTCGGCGCGGACCTCGGCCGCGACCTCGCTGCGGATCGCATCGGGGTCGGCACCCGGCTCCATGGTCCGCTGCACGGTGCGCATGCCGGAGGCGCGCAGGCGCCGCAGGTCCGCCTTTCTCCGCACGATTCCGGCGTAGTGCACCGCCCCGCTGACTGCGGGAGTGGCGTCGGCGAGGCGGTGGACGTAGGCCACGCCGCCGACGCGGTCCAGGTCGCCCTGCTCGCCCAGCCGGTTGCTGAGCACGATCGGGTCGGTCGGCTTGTCCTCGCTGCGCAGCGCCAGGATCGCTCGCCACACGGTCTCGTGTGCGGGGCGGTAGAAGTCCGGCCCCTCAAGGAGGTTGCGGACCGCGTCGACGATGTCGGCGCTGAGCATGCAGGAGCCCAGGACGGCGGCCTCCGCGTCCGCGTCGTGCGGCGGCACGGCGGTCATGTCCATCGCGGCGAGGTGTGGCGGGTTCGGCAGGGGGTCGTCCATACTGGACAAGAAGCTCCTCTACGTGCGGGCCACATGGGACGGCAATCCCGGCCTCGCAGGTCAGTCGTTCAGGGATGGGCGGCGTGAGGTTTGCGCTTTGGGCCCCTCGGTGTTGGACCACCGGGGGGCTTTTTGCATGTCTGGGTAAGGGGTCGCGGACTCCAGGGGATCGCTGCGGTCTTCTGAGGGTGATCGAACTGTACCACATATTATGCGGTTGGCAGAGGTCTGTGCGAACCGCAGAAGATGATGTATGGTTTTGGCATGCCGCAAAACCGTGGCCGACGCAGCGACAGAAGGGAGGGGTGATGCCGCAGGACGAGAGCGACGCCTCCGAGGGGGTGCTGCTCAGCGGCGAGGAGAACGCCGCCGTGCGGATCAAGCTGGAGCGGGAGAAGCGCGGTTGGAGCACCACCGCGCTGTCTGACCTGCTCAACGAGGCGGGCTTCGACATGAACCCGTCCGCGGTCTGGCGCATCGAGAACCGCAAGCGCCGGATCAACCTCGACGAGGCCATCGGCTTCGCCGAGATCTTCGGCGTCCCGCTCAGCAACTTCGTCGGGCCGCCGAGCCTGGCGGCGATGGGCCGCGCCATGGAGCTAATCGACAACGTGGTGGCCACCTATCGGGCCTCCTTCCGTGCCGGCGCCGAAGCCGCCCAGGCGCGGGACGACCTCGCGGCCTACCTGGCCGACCACCCCGAGATCGCCACCGAGGCCGACGCGATGGTTTCCAACGCCATCGCCGCCGAGGCGATGAAGGTCAACACGGAGCGGTACGGACAGCCTCCAGGCGCGTAGCCGCACCCCACCTCATCCCGCTGCCCTGGGCTCGCAAACCCTCAGCTCGCAGCCGCAGTACCGCCCATCCCATCCCTGAACGACACACAGCCGGCTCAGGGGGTTGCCGCCCCCGCCAGCCCGGCCAGAAACCGGAGCACTGCTTGCGCCACCAGGCGATACCCCACACCTCCACCCAGCGCCCGCGCACCGCGAAGGAGGTGACCACCCCCGACACCTTCCTCACCGTGGAGCAGGCCGCCGAACGCCTCGGCACCGGCGTGCGCTTCATCCGGCGCCTCATCCAGGAACGCCGCATCGGCTACGCCAAGTTCGGCAAGCACGTCCGCATCGCCGACAGCGTCCTGGCCGCGTACGTCGACGCGAGCACCGTCCCCACCCTCCGCGAAGCGCGCTCCCGCTTCGGGAAGGCGGCCTGATGACGGCCCGCAAGCCGCAGCGGCGGCGCGAATTCGGCACCACCCGCCAGCTCCCGTCCGGCCGGTGGCAGGCGCGCTACTGGGCCCCCGACGGCAGCCGCCGCACGGCCCCGGAGACCTTTGCGACGAAGACCGACGCGCAGGACTGGCTCACCCTCACCAAGGCGGACATCCAGCGCAACCACTGGACCGACCCGGACGTGGGCAAGGTCAACTTCGAGGCCTACGCGCTCAAGTGGGTCGACGAGCGGGGCCTCGCCACCACCACGGATGAGCTGTACCGCCGCCTGCTGCGCCTGCACGTCCTCCCCGGCTTCGGCGACCTCGACCTGGACGCGATCACCCCGCCGGTCGTGCGGACCTGGCGGGCCGAGCGCTTGGCCGCCACCGGCTCCACGACCGTCGCCAAGTCCTACCGGCTGCTGAAGGCCATCATGGAGACGGCGGCCGACGACGAGCTGATCCGCCGCAACCCGTGCCGCATCAGGGGCGCGGGGAGCGAGCAGGCCAAGGAGCGCCCGACCGCGACCGTCGCCCAGGTCGACGCACTCGCCGAAGCCATGGGCCCGCGCTGGCGGCTGATGGTCTACTTCTGCGCCTACGGCCCGATGCGCCCGGAGGAGCAGGCCGCCCTGCGCCGGACCTCGGTCACCCTCGATCCCCTCGCCGTACGGATCACAGAGGCGGCCCCTGAGCTGAACACCGGCCGCCGCGTCGAGGGCGACACCAAGTCTGCGGCGGGCGTCCGCACGATCCACCTGCCGGCCTTCCTCTCCATGGAGGTCAAGCGGCACCTGGACTGGTTCGCCGAGAAGGAGCCCGACGGACTGCTGTTCGTGGGGGAGAAGGGAGCGCCGTTCCGGCGCACGTCCTTCGGCCGCAAGTGGGCCAAGGCCCGCGCGAAGGCAGGCCTTCCGAAGGACTTCCGCTTCTACGACCTGCGCCACACGGGACACACCCTGTCGACGCAGTCGGGGGCCACGCTCAAGGACACGATGGTCCGCGCCGGCCAGTCCTCGGAGAAGGCCGCGATGATCTACCAGCACTCCGACGACGACCGTCAGCAGGAGGTCGCTGGAGGCATCGATGCGCGGGTACGGGCTGCTCGCCAGAGAGCCTTCGGGGTTGGCAAGACCGATTCAACGAAGGTGGTCTGACATGGTTGGGCAGGGCGGCCGTCGTGGTCTACCAGTCGGGCGTCCGTACGACACGTAGGGCATCACCCCGTCTTCATTCGGTGCCGCAAGACTGCATCGGTCTTGCAGCACCGAATGAGTCGGGTGACGAGCGTTCTGCCTGCCCTGATGAGCCAGTAGCGGGTCCCTAGCCGAGC
This sequence comes from Streptomyces sp. NPDC058289, assembly GCF_042880975.1. Taxonomy (NCBI): domain Bacteria; kingdom Bacillati; phylum Actinomycetota; class Actinomycetes; order Kitasatosporales; family Streptomycetaceae; genus Streptomyces; species Streptomyces sp. NPDC058289. The sequence goes on along the minus strand of NZ_JBHVYI010000080.1, from coordinate 6,369 downwards.
CAGTCCATGGCTCTCATCGCAGCGATGACCAATTGCCTCGCATCAGGATGTGTGGGCGTCGTCAACTGATGCGCCATTTTGTTCCGAGCCGTGAAGAGCTCTCCGAGGCCTGACCAGAGAGCGGGATCGTCTTGCTCGAGGGATCGCCCGATCACCACTTCTGCAATCGGACCATAGAGAGCGACAGCGGCGCCGTGCGTCTGCTGGAGTGACCGCACGCTGGGTATGGACCCTGGAGGACGACGTGACTTGAGCGACTCTTTGGCGTAGGTCTCGGCCGCCACTGCGGCCAGCAGAATTGCAGTCCCTGGCTGTGGGCTGTTGGTCGACTGCGTGAGGTATCGCGCCTGCGAGAGCAGCGCTCGTGCGGGCGGCAGTCCGTCGCGCAGTGCGCTCATTGCGATGTCGGCGGTGAGGACAGGCAGCCCTCGGACAATGGGATAGCCCGGGTTGAGGGGTTCAGGCACTGTCAGCGGGAGGCCCTGGGTGATGTTCGTTGCTGTGAGGGAGAGAACCTTCGGTATATGACCAACCATGCCCACGCTCGGTTGTTCGACCCGCAGAGCGTCAGACAGGCGTGCAGCGGCGAATCTGATGGCTGCGACGGCAGCCTTCAGCTCTGCCTGGACGATCGGCTCATCAAGGGCGGGAGGAAGCGTGAACACGGTGTGTGCCGTGAAGTGCGTCGGACACAGTGCCACGGGCGCGTCTTCGTCCCCCAACCATCCGTGGTATCCCTCGGCAGGGAGTCGTCCTTCGAACTTTGGGAACGCGAGTACAACATCGAATGCGCCCACCGTGGTCGTTAGCGGCCGAGACGCCAGGGCGATATCGATGTCGCACATACGGCCGACCGTCGGCTCGCTTGATGCTTGGTAGACGGCCTCGACTCGGATCTCATTCATAGGGAGACGATGTTCCTCTGTCTGATCGATGTTGCGCAGCCGGAGATTTCGAGCTCTTGTTTCGGGGCGGTGGGACGGCGCGGAGCAGTTCCCACAGTGGGCGTGAGCCGTTGGCCCATTGGGCGAGGAGGTAGCGGTCGACGAGGTGGAGGCGCTGAGACTTGGCGAAGTCGGGGGCCTGCTTAGAGAAGCGGCCATTGGTGAGCATGACGATGACGTCGCCGTTGTGGATCTGGCGTCCCGTGCCGTTGAGGCGTTGGAGGTCGGGGGTGCCGACCGCGGACCCAGACCAGCCGTCCTTGCGGTGCTTGCATTGGATCACCCAACGTCGACCGAAGGGGTCTGTGGCCTTTACGTCGGCTCCCTGGTCGCCACCTCTACCGACCTGCTCTGCGTCCTGGCAGCCGTCTCGACGGAGTAGGTCTCGCACGGCGTATTCGAACTGGGTGTAGTGCAGGCCGTCCAGGTGCTCCACCACGTACCGGAGTCCCTGGGCTCGAGCGGCCTCCCTGAGGGCTCGCTCCTTCTGCAGGTGCATCCCCGTGGCGATCGCGCCCGCTAGAGCTGCGACCGGGAGAGCGAGGACCCAAAGGTGGTCGGACAACCAGGACTGCACCGACATGAGGAAGCCGGATGCCCAAATGCCGACGAGCCCGATTATCAAGAAGAACTGGAAGTCGGAGCCCTTCTGCTTACGCGGCCGACTGCCTCGGTTCGGCCGGCGTCGAGCGGGGCGGCGGGTCACCGGCCGTTCCCTGTGCTGGGGAAGACGATCGGATAGGAGACCGTCGGTATGGGTTGGGGTGCTGGGCGGTTTTCCCACGCCGGCCACTTGATCGGGTAGACCACCGTCGACTGCGGCCTGGGTAACTCCTGACCCGAGCCCGCTCCGGCCCCCGCAGATGTTGTGCCGTTCCCGAAGACGATCACTCCGGCGACGATCAGGCCGAGTGTCGCGGTCTCCCGCCGGGCACCGGCAGGTAGCCGGACGTGGCCTTTGACCCGAGTGCCGTCTCCTCGGAAGTAGTCATTGATCCAGGGCACAGCTGTATCCCCCCACCAGTCGCGATGCGCCTCCCTGCGCACCGGATCCATGAAAGCACTCGCCACTGACAACGCGTCACCTACTTGTCACCACTCGTGATCATCTGCCGAATCGGGGCGGGCCCGCCGGCGCTTCGACGGGGAGTGCCTTCGGGGGCATTCGGAGGGGTGGAGGGAGCGCTGCGCCGTCGCCAACTTCGCCGTGCGGGCGGTGTGGTTGAGGGCTGCCTTCAGGGTTGCGAACAGGCGAATCCGAGCGCTCATGTGGCGCGGGTCACATGAAATGCGTCCCGCGATCCGAGGCGATTCCGCGTCCGAGTGGTGCGGGTGGTGCACGGAAGGCCCTCCGAGCAGGGCATTCCTGCGAGTTGGGGCACGCGGAGGGCACGGCGAGGCCGGAGAGGTCTAGACAACGACGAAGCCCCAGGTCGTTGACCTGGGGCTTTGCTGTGGAGCGGATGACGGGAATCGAACCCGCGCTATAAGCTTGGGAAGCTCATGTTCTACCATTAAACTACATCCGCATAGTGGCCCAGTTGCCTGGCGCGCTATCGTTTCTCACCCTACCCCATGATCGACCCCTGGTGAATTCGTCCCGGGAGTGGTGTCGCGTGCGGGGTGCACGGAGGGGCGTGGGGGCGGGAGTTGGGGCGTACCGTATGCGTGCGGAGCGGCGGCTGGAGTGGGTCTTGTTCATCCCCTAATGTGGCGATTCATCGCAGTACGGCTGGTTGGGGAAAGGGACTCGATGGAGCACACCGTCGTCCGTTGTGCCGAAGGGCACGTATTCAGCACCGCTTCGTTCCCGCTGCAGCACCTCGGTGCCGGCCGGATCGGGCCGGGGCGGCTGTTGCGGTGCCCGCGCTGTGCGCGGCTGCGGCATGCCGTGCCCGTGGGAGCGGCGCCGAAGCGGTAGACACCGGCGCGCGGGGGTCCGCCTCGATTGGGGCGGCCCGCGCGCTCTGCGTATCCTCGGGACGTGCTTCTCTCTGATAAAGACATCCGGGCCGAGATCGACAGCGGACGGGTTCGCATCGACCCCTTCGACGAGTCGATGGTGCAGCCCTCCAGCATCGATGTACGTCTCGACCGGTTCTTCCGGGTCTTCGAGAACCACCGCTACGCCCACATCGACCCCGCCACCGAGCAGAGCGATCTGACCCGGATGGTCGAGCCGGACGGTGACGAGGCGTTCATCCTCCACCCGGGCGAGTTCGTACTCGCGTCGACCTACGAGGTCATCTCGCTGCCCGACGACATCGCCTCCAGACTGGAGGGGAAGTCCAGCCTGGGCCGCCTCGGTCTGGTGACGCATTCGACCGCCGGTTTCATCGACCCCGGGTTCTCGGGCCACGTGACGCTGGAGCTGTCGAACCTCGCCACGCTGCCGATCAAGCTCTGGCCGGGTATGAAGATCGGGCAGCTGTGTCTGTTCCGGCTCAGCTCGCCCGCGGAGTTCCCCTACGGGAGCGAGCGGTACGGATCGCGGTACCAGGGCCAGCGCGGCCCGACGGCCTCGCGGTCCTTCCAGAACTTCCACCGGACCCAGGTGAGGCACGAGGCATGAGTGACGGAGTACGCGAGAACCTCGACTACGAGGGATTCGGCCGGGCCGTGCGCGAGCTGGCGCAGACCATCGCCGACGACGGCTACGAGCCCGACATCATCCTGAGCATCGCCCGCGGCGGCGTGTTCGTCGCCGGTGGTCTGGCGTACGCCCTCGACTGCAAGAACATCCACCTGGTGAACGTGGAGTTCTACACCGGGGTGGGGACCACCTTGGAGATGCCGGTCATGCTGGCACCCGTCCCCGAGGCGATCGACTTCACCGCCAAGAAGGTGCTGATCGCCGACGACGTCGCCGATACCGGCAAGACGCTCAAGCTGGTGCACGACTTCTGCCTCGGGCACGTGGCCGAGGTCCGGTCCGCCGTGATCTACGAGAAGTCCCACTCGCTCGTGAAGTGCGAGTACGTGTGGAAGAAGACCGACGAGTGGGTCAACTTCCCCTGGTCGGTCGAACCGCCCGTCGTGAGGCGTGAGGGACAGGTTCTCGACGCCTGAGGGCGAGTGTGGCGAGTGTGCGGAGGGGCCCGTCGCGCGGTGCGCGGCGGGCCCCTCCGTGTGCGTGCGTGCGGGCGCTAGATCGTGCCCAGCTTGATGATCGACAGCAGGGCGATCAGCTGGATCGCCGACGCGCCCAGGGCCTTCGGCCACGGCAGGTCGTGCGATTTGCTGATCAGGGAGGTGAAGAGCGCGCCGGCCGCCACCCAGGTGGCCCAGCCCAGGATCTGGACGAGCATGTTGTCGCCGCCCAGGAACATGGCGAACAGCAGGCGCGGGACGTCCGTCAGGCTCATGACCAGCATCGACAGGCCCACCGTGGGCTGCCACGACCCGTCGCCGCCCAGCTGGCGGGCCAGCGTGTGGGTGACGGCGCCGAGGACCAGGCCGCAGATCACGAAGGCCACGCCCGCCGAGAGCACGATCGGGACGGCCTTGGAGAGGGTGGCGTTGATGACGTCGTTGCGGGTGTCGTCGAGGCCGAAGACCGCGAGCAGCCCGTAGAGGAAGGTCACGATCAGCGCCGGCCCCCAGACGGCGTAGTCGCGCATCTGCAGGAAGGTCGGGCCCGGGCGGGTCACGATGCCCCGGATCAGTTCCTTCCACGGCAGCCGCGGACCGGTGGGGGCGGCGGCCTGCGCCGCGCCCGCCTGGTAGGTCGCGCCCTGGTTGTAGGGGTACGGGTCCTCGCCGATGGCGAAGGCCTGGGTGTACCCGGGTGAGTCGCTCGGGCCGCCGGCTCCCTGGACGGGGGGATGGCCGTAGCCGTATCCCTGGCCCTGACCTCGACCCTGGCCGGCGTGACCGCCGTGCGGGTCGAAGTATTCGGGCTCGCCGTGGCCCCCGGGAGCGGCCTGCTGCGGCCACTGCTGGGGTGCGTAGGGCTGCTGGCCGTACGGTGCGGGCGCCTGGGGCGCCTGCTGCGAGCCGTACGGCTGCTGCCGCGGGGGTTGTTGCGGGGTGCGGTTGTTGTCCCGGCCGCGTCCGATCCTGAATCCAGCCACGTGATCGAAAGTACCCGCTTCCGGGCGGGCGGGTGGCCGGGCCGGGGGAAGAAGCCCCCTTTGCGGCTGAGCTGTGACATCCCCTAGGGGGTACCTGGAGGGCCTCTCAGGGTGGGGTCGGGGCGGCTCCTGGGTGGGATCGGGGCGGGTTACGTGGCTGCGCGGCAGTCTGCTGGTGTCCGTTACATCTCCGACGGAATACGGACATACCGGCTCCGTAGCTTCGTAGACGTAGCCACCGCCACGAAGCACGAACGAGCACGAGAAGAGCCCCGTCATGCGTAGCCCGCACCGTCGCACCACCCTCCGTACCGCCGCTGTCGTGGCCGGTGCGGCCGCCGTCCTCGCTCTCCCCGTGGGGTCCGCCTTCGCGGATTCCCCGGCGGTACCGGACCCGCAGGTCCTGCCCGGCGTAGAGCAGCCGTCCGTCGACCCGCAGCAGCCGCAGGTGGACCCGAGCGTCCCGCCGACCACGCCGCCCACCACGCCGCCGACCACCCCGCCCGTGAAGCCTTCGGTCCGGGCCTACGTCACGACCGTGAAGCTGGCCGACGGCTCGGTCGCCAAGGTCTACAAGATCGGTGAGGGCCACTTCGAGGCCGAGATCTTCGCCGGTGACGTCAAGCTGGACACCCTGGTCAGCAAGGACGGCAAGCCTGCCGCCGGCCAGAACAACGGACTGCACGTGGTCCTCCAGCCGAACGGCACCGTCACCTCGTGGATCGAGGGCGCGACCAAGCCGGTGGAGAAGCCGAAGCCGGTCGAGAAGCCGAAGCCGGTGGAGAAGCAGGAGAACGTCGTCCAGGTCGCCATGCCCGACGGGCGCAACGCGCGGCTGATCGACGGCCCGAACGGCAAGCGCGTCGAGCTCTCGATGCCGAACGGGACCCTCCTCGGGACGATCGACCTGAAGCACCCGACCGCGACGAACGAAGGCTGGACGTACGAGCTCGTCCAGGACGGGAAGCGCGTGAAGTTCGTCGTCATCGACGGCAAGAACGGCGGGAACAGCTGGGTCTACGACTTCACCAGCGGCAAGCTGATCGAGAAGTACGAGGTGGACAAGGGCGGCAAGGACCGCAAGGTCGCCACGAAGGACGCGAAGCCCGTCGCCGAGCCGGTCGAGAAGAAGGCCGTCGAGCGGGTCGTGCCGAAGGGCGGCGTGAAGGCCGGTGCGGAGGGTGTCGCGCCGGTGTCCGCCGAAGGCGACGGCACGCTGATGCTCGCCGCCGGCGGGGGCATGGCGGCGGTGGGCGCCGCGGGCCTCGGCTTCGCGATGCTGCGCCGCAGCCGGTCCGACCAGTCCTGACCGGACCCCCGAACACCGGAACGGCCCGCCCCCACAGGGGGCG